>DAIMFY010000001.1:0-17595 GCA_036724295.1 Gemmatimonadales bacterium
TCGTGCATCAGATTGAGCGGCACCAGGTGGCAGGTGATGCCCTGGCGGCAGAGCTCGGTTGCAGTGAGCACGAGACCGCCGAGGTCGCGTGAAGGATGATCGACGACAAACGCGACTTCCGGCGCGCGCACCGTCACCTTGGTGATGGCGTCAGGGCGGCCGAGCCAGGCCTCATGCAGACGCAGGCCGGTGGTCATTTCGGCGGCGTCGCCGCTACCGCGGCGGGTGTGAGATTGCTGGCGCCGCGCGGGGAGCGCACGGCCGAGCGACGGATCGTCAGGACTCGCATCGGCGCTCTACCAGCAATCCGTGACGACGCAACTCACCAGCGATCTTCTCCACTGTAGCTTCCGGCACACCGCATGCTTCGGCAATGTCGACCGCTGAACGACTGCCGTCGAGCATGAAGAGCACATCGAACAGGTACTTGTGCCCGATGGGGTCGTCGAAGTAATCCACGTGTATGCCGAAGCGGGAACAGCAGATTTCACCAGGATAAGCGCTGCCAATCGCCGTGTTGCGCTCCAGCTCGGCCAGCATGGCCAGCACGATCGCGCGCGAGGCTTCGAGCGCACCCGGCGGGACCCGGTCTGGCGTATCCTCGCTGGAGTGATATTCCCGGTACGGAAATTCGGCGTGCCCGGGCCGATGCTGGCGCGTGAGCGCGAGCATCGGCACCCGGACACCAGGCGCGTTGAACTGGCGCTCGTCATTACCGGCAAGCGTTCGGAACGGCGCGGTCCAGCCCGCCGGATCGCCCGCGTGCAGCGCCCGGGCAAAGCACCGGTCGGCCTCGCTGTCGCCGCTGAATGAGTGCTGAAGGACGTGGGGGATGTCCCGGCCGAGCATCTCCAGGAAGAGTCCGCCCCGCATGCCGGGCACGAGCTCGGGATGCTGGCTGAGGAAGGCAACCGAGCCGATGGTTTCCGGCACGATCAGGAAGCGATACGTGTACCGCGGCATCGGACCAGCGGCCAGCGCGCGCATGACGTCGATTCCAACTACGACTCCGGTAAGGTCATCGTTGACCATGCCTGGATGACACAGGTGCGCGCACAACACCACGGTGTCGCCGGTCCGACCTGGTACGACGACCTCTCCGACCTTCAGCGTACCCAGGCTGAAGTCGCTTCGGATCATCACCCGGTAGCGCTCGTCCGTGAGCGAGTCCCGAAGGTTGGCGCTGCAGCAGAGGCCCCAGTCCCGCTCGTAATACTTGAACATGAAGGGCACGGCGTCCGGCAGCTTCGGATGGACATGCAGGTGTGCCAGCAGCTCGGCCCGGGTCACGTCGCCGCTGAAGGGCAACGAGTAGGACACGACGTGAAGCGGATTGTCCGCGTAAGAGAAGAGTCGCCGGCCCTCCATCGTCTCCAGCCAGGCATCATGGCAGGTCCACTTCTCGGGAACGATCCAGCTCCAGCACTCGGTGCCGGACGGAATTTCGTGCACCGTCATGGGGACCTGGGTCCCCAAGGCCGCCAGTGCCACGTCGTAGCCATCCGACACGATGTCTCGGGGAAGCCGCCACAGCGCCTGGACCATCTCGGACATCGTCGCCCGGGCCGGCAACGGCACCGGTGCGATTGACGCGCCAGTTCGCTCAGCCTCGAGCTGGACGGGATCGCCCGCTGGCCCTCGAGCGGTTGACCACGTATCCTCGGCAAGCAGGCGCCGCGTCAGCTCATGAAATGCCTGGCTCGGGACCGCGACGACCTCTCCATTACCGACCGCTGCCGTCCGCGCGATGCCGGCGTCGGCCGCACGCTGGGCCAGGCGGCTGCCATCCGGAAAGCCGTTATCGGCGAGGATGCGGACATTGTATACCCACCCCTGCGGGCGATAGTCCGCACCATCCTTGATGCGTCCAGTGAAGAGTTTCCGATACCGGAACGGAACACCGACGCGTTCCTCGGTGTAGTGGCGGACCGTCGCCTCATCGAGGCCAAGGCCGACCATGCAGATGATGGTGTTGGCCTGCACGACGCGGTCGAAAACGCTCCCGGGCCCGAAGCAGGACGCCGACGTACCTAGCAGCAGCCCGGCTGCGGCGGGGCCCTGACCCGCCACGGAATGGATCGGATCCGCTGATCGAATGACTTCCGGCTGCTCGCGAAAATATTCCAGAAAGCCGGCGCTCGGGCTCCACGGCCCTCCCGGTGTCACCGTCGTTGCAGGATCGAAGTCCTGCTGCTGGCAGAAGGAAAAGGTGTAGGTCGGCAGGAGCAGCGTGCCACTGGGCCCGACCGCGGCCCTCAGCGCGCCGAGGATAGCCGCATGCTCGAAATCCCCGGCGCCGGCGTTGTCCAGGGTGCCGAGCGCCGCGAGATTCACATGCAGGAAGACGGTGTCACCCTGCCCAACGCCGCACTGGCGGAGGGCGGTAGTCAGGTCGGACGGGAGGTAGGATCCCCGCTGGTGTGGCGCCCAGGCCGGTCGGCTGGTGGCAGTCACCGAGGTTCCTTCGTCACCAGGCTCAGCACTCCAGCGATTACCCGGTCCTGCATCGCCTCGGTCAGCCCGACCGAGCACGGCAGGCTCAGCGCGGTGCGATTGAGCATCTCCGCGACGGGGCATTCCGCCCGCTGCGCCGATGCGTGCGCCGGCGACCGATTGACAGGCTGCCACAGCGGGCGGCTCTGAATCCGCTTGGCCTCCAGCGCCGCAATCAGCGCGCGCGAGCCGATGCCGCATCGGGTCTCGTCCAACTGGATGGTGTACATCCACCAGGCGCTCGACGCCCAGGCAGCCTCTTGCATGACCTGAAGTCCGCCGACAGCACCGAACGCCTCCGTGTAGCGATGGGCGATCCGGCGCTTGGCGGCCAGGAATTCGTCTATCCGCTCCATCTGGGCTGATCCCATCGCCGCCTGGATGTTGGTCAGCCGATAGTTGAATCCCACCTCGCCGTGGACGTATTCGATGGCGTCGTCCTTGGCCTGGGTTGTGAGGTAACGCGCGCGCGCCGCGAGGGCCGGGTCGTTGGTGACCAGCATTCCGCCGCCGCCGGTGGTGAGCAGCTTGTTACCGTTGAAGCTGAAGCAGCCGAGGTCGCCGATGCCTCCCACTGCGCGGTCGCGGTACGTCGCACCCAGGCTTTCCGTGGCATCCTCGACGACCTTCAGGCCAAATCGGTGCGCGAGCGCCATGACAGGGTCCATGTCCACGGGATGACCGAGGATGTGGACCGGCACGATCGCTCGTACCCTCCTGCCGGTTTGCCGGTTTCGCAGCACTCCGTCATGCCACTCACAGCCACGCTCCAGAAAGTCCGCCAGTGCGGTGGTATCCATCTGGAGGTAATGCGGCTCCGCGTCCATGAAGACCGGCCAGGCGCCGACGTATCGGATGGCATTGGCGGGCGCGATGAACGTGAGCGACGAGACCACAACTTCGTCGTCCGGCGCCACGCCGGCCAGCAGCAGCGCGATGTGAAGAGCCGAGGTGCCATTGACCGTCGCGACGGCGTGAGCGGTACGGGCCCGCTCCGCCACCTCGCGCTCGAAACGGTCCACGAACGCGCCGGCTGACGACACCCAGCCGGTATCGAGGCATTCGCGCACGTAGCGCCATTCGTTGCCGCCGATCTCCGGTACGCACAGCGGAATGGCGTCCGTCGCCGCGCCTGGCGGCGCTGTGGGCAGCGGGACGGTGGTCATGGGACCGGCGCCCCGATCCTCGCGTCCGCGACGATGCCCGACTCGACCAAGCGTGCCACTTCTGCCACGCCGTCGGCGACCGATATGGTGATGCCGAAGCCAAGCCGATCGGTGATCTTGGCGAACGAGACCCGATAATCCCGTGGATCTTCCGTCCGGCTCACATACTCCACGATTGCGTCGGGAGCGTATGGCTGGATGAGCTCGACCAGTTGCTGCTTCTGGAAGTTCTGGCTGGTCGCGCCGACGTTGAACACCTCGCCGTCCACCTGCCCCGGTGGTGCCGCCAGGACGAGCAGGATTGCGCGCCCCACATCCCGAACATGGACATATGGCCGCCAGAACTGCTCGCCGAATACCACGAGGTGGCGGTTACGAAGGAGCGCGAGCGTGAACTCGTTCACCGTCAGGTCAAATCGCATGCGCGGGGACACGCCGAAGACGGTGGCGAAGCGCAACGGCGTGACCACCATCCGACCTCCCTGGCGCGCCAGCAGGGCCTGCTCCACGGCCACCTTGGTCTCGGCGTAGAGCGAGACCGGCGCCAGTGGGGACTCTTCGCTGACATAGGAAGTCGGATCCGCCATGCGGCCATAGTTGCTGCAGGTGGAGGCGAAGAGGAAGCGCCCGACGCCAGCGTGCCCGGCAGCGGCGATGAGCGCGAGCGAGGCGTCGAGATTGGTCTGCCGGGCCAGCTCCGGCTCACGGGCGCAAGCAGGGTCGCCGACAATCGCCGCCAGGTGGACGACCGCATCCATCCCCGTCACGGCCGCATCCAGCGCGGCACGATCGCGGACATCACCGGCCAGAAACCGGAACCGCGGATGGGCCCAGGCGCCCAGCAGCGACGCACCACCAAACAGCAGCGCGTCGAGCACGGTCACCTCGTGCCCGGCGTCGAGCAACAAGGGCACCAGCGAAGAGCCGACGTAGCCGGCGCCGCCGGTAACAAGCACTTTCATCGCACCGCCTCCAGCTGGTCCTGGTCTGCCAGCGCACGCGCGTAATCGGCCGGCTGCCCGATATCGAGCCAGTATTCGACGATGGGGAATCCCGCCACGGCTCGTCCTTCCGCCAGCATGTGGGTGATGAGGTCGGTCATGTCAAAGCGCCGGTCCGGCGGAATCGACCGCCGGGCTTCCGCTTCCACGATGTAGACGCCGGCGTTGGCCCAGAAGCGCTGGCGCGGCTTCTCGCGCACATCGCGGATCCGGGAACCGTCACAGTCCAGCAGGCCATAGGGCAGCTGCAGTTCACAGCGGCGCATACCGACGGTCATGCCGGCGCCCTCGCGCTGGTGAAAGGCGAGCATGTCCTCGAAGGGAACGCCGGTCAGGATGTCGCCATTGATGACCAGCAGCGGCCCGTCCACGTCGGGCAGGAGGCGCAGCGCGCCCGCGGTGCCCAGGGGAATCGCTTCGTTCAGGTACTGCAGGTCCATGCCGAGCTCGGTGCCATCGCCGAAATGCGAGGTGATGCAGTCGGCGAGGTGGTGAGTGCTGATCGCCACACGCCCGATGCCGGCCTCGCGCATCTGCGTGAGCGTGCGCTCCAGGAGCGGCCTGTCGCCGACGGGCAGCATCGGCTTGGGAAGATGCTCCGTGAGGGGCAGCATCCGCGTCCCGAACCCGCCAGCCATGATCAGCGCCGATAGCGCCCGCCGCTCATGCGTCACGAGATCGCGGCGGAGCAGGAGGCCTCGAGCGCGTCCGTCCGCATCCACCAGCGGGAGCTGGTTCACCTCGAAGCCAAGCGCCGTATCCATGAGCCGCAGGGCCTCATCTCCGGCGACGTGCGCCGGGGCCACGAGCGGATCGCGCCGGGCAATGGACAGCGCGGGTTGGCTGAATGGGATGCCTTGCAGCATGGCGCGACGGATGTCACCATCCGTTACCAGGCCGAGGAGCGTGCCTTCGCCGTCGCACACCAGCAGGGCACCGGTCCCTGCCCGGTCGAGCTGTCGGATCGCTGACGTGATGGAGGCCGTCGGCGCGACCGTAACGTCGGCCAGCCGTCCCTCGTCGTTAGTACGGATCACGGCGTCACCCCCAGGAAGACATGGCTGCCGTGCGCCCCGGACTGTTCGGCCGCTGCGGCGCAGCGATTGATGTCGAGCCGCGTCCCGATTGGCCACACCGGAATCGAGACTCCCTCTTCCGTCTCGATCCGCAGCACCCGCAGCGTGGAATCACCGGTCTTGACCAGCACGCCATCGCTGTCGCGCCCGACAACCTGGCCTGGCGTCGCGATGTAGCGTGGCCAGGACCGGTCAAAATGCGCCCGCCAGATGACGAAGCCTTGACCACCGATTGACGATCGAGCGCCCGGCCCCGGCTGAGCGATTGCTCGAATCTTGTTGTGCAGCGCTTCGCTGCTGTCCGTCCAGTCGAGCCACTCATCGCCTTCACCACGCCCCCCGAAATAGGTGCCGGGCAGGTCACGCTGGGGCCGAGGCACCAGCGTTCCTGCCACCAGGCCATCCAGGGTTGCGGCCACCATGTCCGGCATGGCCTCGGTGACACGGGCCAGTACGTCGCCGTACGTATCGGTCCAGCCGATGGGCTCGGTCCGCTGCAGCAGGATATCCCCGGTGTCGATCCCGTCATCCATGAAGTGCGCGGTAAGGCCGAGTTCGGATTCGCCGTTGATGATGGCCCAGTTGATGACGTTCCGGCCGCGATAGCAGGGCAGCTTGCCAGCGTGAAAGTTGACGGCACCCAGCCGGGCGACCTCCCGAACGGGGCGCCGAAGGATCTGGTTGTACGCGACGGAGATGAGGAGATCGGGCGCCAGCGCGGCGCACATCGCGATCGCCTCATCCGCGTTGATCCTCGCGGGGGCATGCAACGGGATGCCGAACCGCCCGGCGGCGTCTGCCAGGGTCGCATCCGATGGCTGCGTCCGGCCGATCACCGCAACGACCTGGTGCGGAGCTGCCTGCAGTCGCTCCAAGGTGAGTGCCGCCCATGCGCCATCGCCCAGGAGAATGATGCGGAGCGGGGCTATGACAGGTCCGACCATGCCAGCTCCTCATCAGCGGTCACGTCACGGGCCAGCGACCGCCCCAGCGCGTAGGCCAGCTCGTCCGGCTGGATGCCGGTGCCGGGCCGCTTGAAATCCACGTCTCCCGCAGTGAGCAACTCGCCCTGGCGCATTGGGCGCGTGGCAACCATTCGGCGCCGGAAGGCCTTGCGCTTTTCCAGCTCGGCCGGGCTCACCACGCGGGCTGCGCTCCCGAGGGCCTGGTGCACCTCACGCGCTCCATCGACCAGCGCGCGAAGCTCCGCGGGATCTGCCGAAATCGCATGATCCCAGCCCTCGAGTGAGCGATCGAGGGTGAAATGCTTCTCGATCACACACGCCCCCAGCGCGACTGCCGCCAGCGGTACGGCGACACCGAGGGTGTGGTCGCTGTAGCCCACCGGCACGCCGAAGGCCTTCCGCCACGTGTCGAGCTGGCGAAGGTTGACGACTTCTGGTGGAGACGGGTAGATCGAGACGCAATGGAGCAGGGCCACCGGTCCGCCGTCCTGCAGCGCCGCAAGCGCGCGCTCGACCTCACCGAGCGTCGCCATCCCGACGGACAACAGCACCGGCCGCCCGGTCGCCGCTATATGCTGCAGCAACGGCAAGTGGTTCACATCCATCGAGGCGACCTTGTAGGCCGGCGCATCCAGCGCTTCGAGCAGGTCGACTTCGGCAGCCGAGAAGCAGCTCGCGAAGCAGGCGATACCCCGCTCGACGCAATACGCGCTGATCTCCCGCATCCGGTCGGGAGTCATCTGATACTGGACGACCGCTTCCTCCAGCGTCGGGGCCCGCTGTTCCGCGGCATAGCGCGTGTTGCGCGCATACTCCGCCGAGGAGATCAGGGAGTCGCGGGTCCACGACTGGAACTTGACCGCATCAGCGCCGGCGGCCTGCGCCGCGTCCACCAGCGCGCGGCACAGTTGCATGTCACCGTTGTGATTGGAACCGATCTCGGCAATGACATAGGGCGCCAGCCCCTCGCCAATCTGGCGTCCCGCAATCGTCAATTGCTCCATACTTGCTCCAAGTCAGGGTTGGCAACCTGCCACCACCAGACATGCATGGCGGGCAGGCGGTTCAATGCGGTCACGTACAGGTCCAGGCGGCGGGGGTCCTGGCGCATGGCAGCGTCGAAGGTGGACACCCGCCGCCGCTCCACCTCCAGGGCAGCGCGCTCACGCTGACCCAGCCTCCAGGGCTCGTCCAGCATGCAGCGGTAGTGCCCCAGCACGCGGCTGGTCGCGACCATCACCTGGGGGCCGCTGAACGGCTGCAGCATGGGCGCGACGTTGGCATCGTACTGCCGGTAGCGCATGTGGGGTGTTGCATCGAACGCCAGGCGCGCCCCGTTGGCCCACGCCCGCGTGGCCAGGAGCCAATCCACCAGCACGCAATCGTCCGGCACCGGCAGGCATCCACGGAGCGCGCTCGTGCGATACGCTGTATTGGAGAGGCCGAAGATGTTCCAGCGGGGCAGCAGCGCCGCCGATGCACTGCCGGTGGGCGGACCGAACTGTGCTCCAACCGGGCGACCGGAGACATCCATGATCTCCAGCGCACAGCCGATCACGTCCGCCCGCGTGAGCATGTCCCGGGCTGCGGCGACCCTCGTAGGCAGCAGCACGTCGTCGCTGTCGACAAAAATGATGGCCACGTAGTCGCCGACAAGCTGCAGCATGGCGTCGGAGCGAACCTGCGCCGGCGTCGCCGGCGATCGGGCGGGCATCCAGCGCGCGTCGGGCGTCGTGCCTATCGCCTCCGCCACGGCTGCGGACGTGATTCCGTCGAGCCCCACACAGAGGTCAAAGTCGGTGTCAGTCTGCGCCAGCACGGAGGCGTGCCAGTCCCGCAGGTACGGCTCGACTCCCGGATACATCGTGGTGTACAGCGCCACGCGCTCAGCGGACATCGGCGGCTCCGTGCATCTGGGAGAGCTGGAGGAGTTGCTCCGCCATTAACCAGTCATCTTCGGTGTCGATGTCCACGGCGCGGTGCCACGGCATGACCCAGCCGGTGCGTCCCGCGACATGGAACGTGCCTTCCCTGCGCAATACGTCGGCGCCAGCCCACCACACTGCGCCAGTGGGGCAGTACAGCTCCGCGAGCTCCTGGCTACGCTGAGTCATCGCTTCGGGAAAGAGTGGTTCGAGCGTGCTGTCAGGTGCGAGGCGGCTGGCCCACCAGGGGTTCTGCCATCCGAACCGGGTGACTGACAGCTGTGACAGCGCGCGCGACTCCGCAAATTGGGCGTAACTCGAGCGGACGTCGTCGGCCGTGCGCAGTGGGCAGTTCGGCAGCAGCTGCGCCACGGCCGTCACCCGGCCATCCGGATCAATGCGACCCAGCGCGTCCGCGGTAACGGCCGAGACATGTGTGTGATCGTCGGCCAGCGCCGCCCTGCGAAGAAACGGCACCTCGGCGCCATAAGAGCGGGCCACGGTGGCGATCTCCTCAGCGTCGGTGCTCACCACGACTCGATCGAACAGGTCCGAATCCACTGCCGCCGCAATGGTGTAGCTGATGGCGGGACGTCCCAGCAGATCCCTGATATTCTTGCGCGGCACCCGCCGCGAGCCGAGCCGAGCGGGAATGACGGCCAGCAAGCGCGCGGACCGCATCATGCTACCGTCTCCGCAACCGCCAGCGCCTTGTCTGGCGCCACGTCACGGTGGCGCAGGCCATCTCGCTGCGCTGACCACAGGGTTTGATACGTCAGGCAATCCCGCAGCAACTGCTCGTGGGTGCCGAGGCCGGCAACCTTGCCTTCATCCAGCACCAGGATGCGATCGGCATTGCGCAGTGTCGAAAGGCGATGTGCGATGACGAAGGTGGTTCGACCATGCATCAGCCTGTCGATGGCGACCTGTACAGCTTCCTCGGATACGGAGTCGAGGCTGCTGGTGGCCTCATCCAGCAGGAGTATCGGCGCGTTCTTGAGCAATGCCGCCGCGATGCAGACGCGCTGGCGCTGACCACCAGACAGGCCGCGGGCGGCCGGTCCCCGCCCGATGAGCGTGTCGTAGCCGTGCTCCATCTCCATGACCTCGGCGTGGAGATTGGCGGCACGTCCCGCCTGCATGACCGCGTCCATGGTAGCGTCGGGCCGGCCGAACCGGATGTTGTCGGCGATGGTGCCGCCGAACAGGAAGGAGTCCTGCTGGACCAGCGCACAGGCATCGATGATGTCGGCGTGACGCAGTTTGCGGATGTCGACTCCATCGAAGAGAATGGCGCCCGCGGTGGGGTCATAAAAGCGGAGCAGCAGGGAGATCAGGGTGGACTTGCCCGCGCCAGAAGGCCCGACAATACCGATGGTTTCGCCTCGCGTGATGGTGGCGGATACGCCTCGCAACGACTGTTTTCCGCCATACGTGAAGCTCACGTTTCTCAGTTCTATGGAGGCTGGCGGTGCCGTCAGCCGGCGGGCATCCGGTGCGTCAGCGATCTCTGGCACCGAACGGAGGATGTGATTGACCCGATCCAGCGTCGCCAGGTTGGTCTGCACGTTGGCGTAGACATTGAGCAGTCCCAGCATGGGGCTGTATACGGCTACCACCGCCACGAGGAGGCTCAGGAGGGACTGCCACGTCAGGGCGCCCGAGGCCACGTCCCGCCCACCGACGGTCAGTACCAGGACCAGCCCCAGGCCGGTCACCGCTTCGAAGAGGAACCGCGACGTGGCGCGCGCACGGGTCGAGCTGTGCATGTATTCACGGTATGCCTCGGCGTTCTCGCTTGCAGCGCCGAGGACGCGGGCCTCGCCGCGATTGGCCTTGATCAGCCGGATGGCAGCTGCAATTTCCATGAAGCTCGTCGAGAGCGCCGAGACGGCCTCGCGCTGGCGAACGGCTGCCTGCATGAGTCGACGGCCGAACCACTGGGCAGGCACCAGTCCCAGTGGGCCAAGAATGAAACCGATCGCCGCGAGCTTGGGACTCATGATGAACGCCACGACGACGAGGCCGGCGAGGCGCGAGCCGTGCTGGAACAATTCACCGATGGCCAGGGTGATATTGCGGAGGCTCTTGAGGTCGTGATACGACGCCAGGATGATGTCCTCCTGGCGATTCTTGTCGAAAAAGCGCACCGAAAGCGTGAGCAGCTTGCCCAGGACCCGCTTGATGGCCGCGATCTCGACCGAGTCGGCCAGTCGCGCCGACAGCACGTCGCTGGCGCAGCTGCCTCCCGCCCGCAGCAGCCAGATGGCGTAGATCAGGATTGCCCCGGTCAGCAGGCTGCCGACGGTGGCATGCCCCGCGCCGCTGAACCCCATCAGGACGTCGCGAAGGGCAAGCAGCAACAGGCCCTGCAGCGTACCCTGGGTGAGGGTGGCGAGGAGCATCCAGCCCGCGAGAGCGGGCCGCTCCAGCATCAGCTTGCCGCCGGTCACGAGGGCCTGGCGGACTCCGTCCCTGGGGTGAAGCCTCGGCTCAGGCTGTGCCATGCAGCACCGCTGGCGTCGGGCGCTGGCGTGGGCCCGCACTCTCGTTGTGCGGCGCGTGTGCGGGCGAGGCCAGGGATGGCGCGCTGGCGCAAGGGCGCTCCGACACCAGCTCGTGCAGCAGCACCCGCAGGATATCGTCAGGCCGGGGATCCTGGGCGGCTTCCACCAGTGCGGCCACCAGCCGTCCCACATCGGCCGGCAGGTGTTCGTTGGTGGCCCGGAGCACCTTCGGATGGGCGGTGGGCTCCACGCTCTCGCCAGTAAACAGGATCTCCTCCGCCAGACGCTCACCCGGACGGATGCCGCTGTAGCGGATCTCGATGTCCGCGTTGGGCTCGAGCCCCGAGAGCCGGATCATGTCGGCCGCGAGGTCGGTGATGCGGACCTGCTCGCCCATGTCGAGCACGAAGACGTTGCCCGGGCGACCAAGCGCCCCGGCCTGCAGCACCAGCTGGGTAGCCTCCGGTATGGTCATGAAGTAGCGGCGCATGTCGGGATGGGTCACCGTCACCGGGCCCCCGGCCTGGATCTGCCGCAGGAAGGCCGGCACCACGCTGCCGCGACTGCCCAGCACATTGCCGAACCGGACCGCGACAAACTCGCGGCCGCTGGTGATGCCGGCATCCTGCACGACCATCTCGGCGATGCGCTTGGTGGTACCCATGATGCTGCAGGGCCGCACAGCCTTGTCGGTGGAAATAAGTACGAAGCGCTCGGTGCCGGCGTCCAGCGCCGCGCGCACCAGGCTGGCAGTGCCCTCGACGTTGTTGAGGATGGCCTCGGCCACGTTGCTTTCCATCATTGGCACATGCTTGTGGGCCGCCGCGTGAAAAATGACTTCGGGGCGATGGCGCTGCAGCAGCTGGTGCACATGCAGCCGATCCCGGACGTCGGCGATCAGCGGTATCATCTCAAGCGCCGGAAAGCTCTCGCGCAGCGTCGCCTGGATCTCGTAGATCGAGTTCTCGCCGTGACCGAGGAGCAGCAGCCGGCTGGGACCCAGCCGCGCAAGCTGGCGGCAGAGCTCGCTGCCGATGGATCCGCCAGCGCCAGTCACCAGCACCGTGCGCCCGTCCACCACCGCACGCACCGCCTCGAGGTCGGTGTGGACCGGATCACGCCGCAGCAAGTCCTGGATCTCGACCTTGCGCAGGGCCGACACGCTCACCCGCTCGGAGATGATCTCGAACAGCCCCGGCACGGTGCGCGCGCGCACACCGGCGGCGTTGGCGATTCCGATGAGCCGACGCACCACGGGACCGCGTGCCCTCGGCATGGCGATGATCATCTGGGTGATCCGATGCTTCGCCAGGATCTGGGGAAGGTCGGCCAGCGAGCCGAGCACCGGCCGATTGTAGAGCAGCATGTGTCGCTTGCCCGGATCGTCGTCCACGAATCCGGCTATTCGCAGATTCAGCTGCGGGTTGGCCAGCAGCTCCTTGGCGACGATCTCGCCTGCCGCCCCAGCGCCGACGATGAGTGCCGCTTCGCCGTGTGTCCGGCCAAGCTGCTCCGGACGGGCGCTTGCCCGTCGCTTGGCCAGCGCTCGCGGTGCGCATGCCGCCGCCATGCTGGCCAGCGCATCCAGCGCGAGCACCGACAGCGGGACCCGGACTTCGGCCAGACCCGAGACCGGAAGCAGGATGGCGCCGACCACGGCGCACAGCACGGCCGAAATCGCCATGGCGCGAAGCACAAGGGTGAAATCCCGCACCTCGGCGTGACCCCAAAGGCGATTGTAGAGCCCGAATCCAGCAAGAATGGAGAGCTTGAGAGGTGTCGCGGCGGCGGTGTAGAGCAGCAGGGTGCCGGTGTCGGCCAGCGGCCAACCCCACCCCTCGAACCGCGCGGCATAGGCAAGAAGAGGCAGTCCAACGAACGCGATAGCGTCCGAAAGAAAGATGTGACGATTCCTGATGGCGCTGGTCATGGCGACGGGGGCTCGCTATGGGTGCGGAGCGCGGCAGACGCCCGCGCACGACGGTATCGCTGCACCGTTGCTTCGTTTTGACCGCGTGAGCGCAAGTCCTGAGCCCCCGTCGAGGGCCGCCACACCCCCGAGACTCACGCCATCAACGCCTGGCTTCTCTCCTTGATTTGACGCAACTTAGCTCGTGTGATAAAGATCACGGTTCCAATGTGAGATCCATCACAAACGCTCCGGTGGGGCGCCAATTCCACAGTTGCGTAGAGGCAATGCCACAGTGTGTTGAGTCGCTACTGGAGCGGCTCCCGGGCGCTCTGCGACGCTGCGGAATGACCGGGACACAGCTGTGTCGCTGAAGAGCATGGAGCGGGGCGGCCTGGCTGCCGCCCCGGGAGCGCTTGAGCGCTATTTGTCGGTAATCCTCAAGGCGATGCGCCGGTTCTGCGCTCGGCCGGCTTCGGTGGCGTTGCTCGCGACCGGATGTTCCTCGCCGTAACCCTCCGACTCCAGGCGTCCCTTGTCCACGCCAAGTCCCACAAGCTGGTCCATCACGTTCCGGGCGCGATTGTCTGACAGTGTCTTGTTGGCCTCGTCGTTGCCCGTGCTGTCGGTGTAGCCCCCGATCTTGGCACGAACGTCTGGGAAGGCGGCCAGGATCGCTGCCAGGTTGCGCAGCTGGCCCTGCGACTCCGGCAGGAGCGTGGCCGAGCCGGTTTCGAAGCGGAGCCGGTCGAAATTGAACCAGGTGTCCTTGTCGGTCTTCACGTCGGAGTCGTTGATGAACGCGACGACCCGTGCCTCGAGGCTCGTATCCGGCACCGTCAGCCGGGTGCCATTCGGAAGCACGACGGTGCCGCTCCTGCCGGGCGAGTATGCCTGAACATCGGTCGAGTCATGCGCGACCCCGGCCGGCGCCATCGTCGTGTCCATCGCCATGCGTTCACCTGCCGGTCCGTCGGTGCGCGACGCAAACCAGATGATGCCGAGTATGACTGCAGCTGCAACCGCGAGCCAAACCCAGCCAAGGCCACCCTCCCGCCGGCTGGCTTCCTCGTCGACGATCCGGCGCCCGCCAGGCGCGGCTGCCGTGTCCCGCCCGAACAGCGCCGCCAGGCCCGCGGGTGCCATGTCCCGGATGGAGTCGGCTTCCTTGGTGAGCAGTGACGTGAGTCCATCGGCCGAGAGACCTTCGGTGCGCACACGCCGCCCGAGGATGCTGAGCACGACAGGCGCGAGGATGGAGAGAATCGAGCTGGCGGTGGCGGATTTCACTCCGCTGGTTCGGCCGACCGCGTCGGAGATCGCGGCACTGTTGCCCCCGAAAACCATCGAAAGCAGACGGCTGCCAAGCGCGCCCAGGCCTGCCGAGCCGGCGCCAAGCATGGAAGGAGCTCCTCCGTCCGCCTGTCCGTCGGTGTCGGCGATCGCCTGGGTGACCAGGCCATGGACGTCTTGCATTGCACCGGGATCGCTGGTCCGGTGCAGCAGGCCCAGGAGAATGGCGCCGAAGCCGCTGGTGAGGCCCCGGGAAATACCGGACTCGGACTCGCCGAACTGGCTGGCGACCGAGGAGACAGTGTCTGGTGTCAGGAAATTACGGAAGGAGTCGAGAAGAGTGGATGACATGGTAGCCTCCAGTCGGGTGGGGCGGGCGCTTATGATCGAAGCGCCGGCATTCGGAAGGTAGAGAGGCGCGGCGTGGGGCGTAAGGCACAGGAAGAGGCGTGACTTGCGATCGGTGACTCGCGGCCCCGCGCCTCCTGGCGCGCTACGACTTACTCCTTCACTGCCGCCCTTCGCAGCCGATCGTGCACGCCCAGCCACGCGGGCGCGTCGGGCGGGCGCTCGACCAGGATGAGGTGGCAGCCGAGGTCATCGAGTGAATGCAACGCCGCATAGAGCCTGCTGGCGTATGACGCTGGATCATTGGGCATGCGCACCGGATGCTGGACCGGCCAGACCAGGTCGCTGAGCACGAGCGCGCCGATCGGCATCCCGCCGGCGCGCGCCGCCTCGCGCTCCACCTCCGACGGATTCACCACTCGCAGCGGGGCCTGGGGCGCATAATGACGCTCATGCATGCCCGGCGAGAGACGCGGCGTCGCCGCGGTCATGAGGGGCGGCGGCGCGATGGCGCCGATGGTCTGTTCCAGCTCAGCAAGAGTGACCATGCCGGGGCGCAGTAGCCGTGGCATTGGTCCGGTGAGATCCAGGACGGTGCTCTCGATCCCAACCGTGGTGGGACCGCCGTCGAGGATGACGTCGACCCTTTCACCGAGCGAGCGTTCGACATGATCCGCAGTGGTAGGCGAGAGTTCCGTGAAGCGGTTGGCACTCGGCGCCGCGATCGGCAGCGCGGCAGCGCGGAGCAGCGCCAGCGCCACGGGATGTGACGGGACGCGGACAGCAACGGCCGGGAGGCCAGCCGTTACGAGATCAGGTACGATCGGACGCTTGGGCAGCACCAGCGTCAACGGCCCGGGCCAGAATCGTCCGGCCAGCAGGGCCGCGCGCTCCGGCCAGTCGGCAACCAGTTCACGAGCCACCAGCGCATCCGGTACGTGCGCAATAAGTGGATTGTTGTCGGGCCGGCCCTTGGCCAGGAAAATCCGGCGGACGGCGTCGGCGTCGAGTGCGTTGGCGCCCAGTCCGTAGACCGTCTCCGTGGGAAAGGCGACCAGTCCGCCCTGGCGAATGACCTCGGCTGCCGCACCGATCGCTTCAGGATCGGGGAAGGGCGGCAGGGCTGTGAGTCGCAGCATCGGCTACTCGTCCTCCCGCACCGGGCGCCGGGAAGTCTTGAGGGTTCCCCGGCGGCGCTTGGCCTCGAGGCGCGCCTTGCGCGCGGCGCGGGGCACGCGGGTCTTGCGGCGGGGTTTGGCTACATGCAGCGCGTTCCGGATGGCGGTCACGAAGCGCGTCACCGCTTCTTCACGATTCTGCAGCTGGCTCCTCCGGCTCGCTGCGACAATGCGGAGCCGCCCGCTGGCATCCAGCCGCGACGCAAGCCGCGCCAGCAGCAGTGTCCGTTGCGCCGGGTCCAGGCTCGGTGACTCGGACACGTCCCACCAGAGTTCGATGCGCGTAGCCGAGCGGTTCACGTGCTGGCCACCCGGCCCGCCGGCCGGTGTGGCGCGAAACTCGAGCTCCGCCAGTGGCAGCGTGAGCTCATTGGTGATGTCGAGTGTGCGCGGAATCATCCTGTACGCTAGGGTGTTGCCGCCCTGTTTGGCAATCACCACCCGGCTGTATCCTACCCGCGGACATGATACCTTTCAGCATGGAAACGATCACGCCCCTCCTCGACTCGCTGGCCACGCTCGACAATGCCATTCTTGGCTACTCGGGTGGGGTGGACAGCACCCTCCTTGCCGTGGCGGCGCGGCACGCGCTCGGCCCCGAGCGCTTCCTCGCGGTCATAGGCCGCAGCGCCTCATATCCGGCGGTGCAGTATGCCCAGGCACTGGCGCTCGCCCGGCAGTTCGACGTCCCGCTGTTCGAGATGGATACCCGCGAACTGGACGACGCGCGGTACCGCGCCAATGCGCCCGACCGCTGTTTCTACTGCAAGCACGAACTCTGGTCCGAGCTGACCTCACTCGCGGTCGAGCGCGGGTACCGCTGCATCCTGGATGGCACCAACGCAAGCGATACCGGCGAGCATCGGCCTGGGATGCGCGCCGGGGCCGAGTGGCATGTGCGTTCTCCGCTCGCCGAACTGGGTTGGACCAAGGAACGGGTGCGCGAGGCAGCGCGGTCCCTCGGGATCCCCAACTGGAATGCGCCCGCGGCACCTTGTCTGGCCAGCCGGATCCGCTATGGAGTGGAGGTGACCGAGGAGCGCCTGGCGCAGGTCGAGCGGGCAGAAGAGCTGCTGCGTGCCATCGGTGTGCGCGGCAACCTTCGCGTGCGGCATCTCGAGACACGGGCCCGCATCGAGGTTGACGCGGCCGAGCTCGACCTGGTGCGGGCGCACTGGGAGGCCGTCGAGCGACAGGTTGCCGCCCTGGGGTTTGATGGGGTGGAGCTGGACGAGCGCGGCTATCGCCGGGGCGCCCTGCTCGCCCTGACGGACGCCGGCTGACGCATGCGCCTCTTTGCCGCCATACCGTTGCCCGCGTCGGCGCAGGCAGAGTTCACCGGGGTGCTGCGTGGGCTTCGCGCACTCGGGTGGCCAGTGCGCTGGGTCCAGGACAATTCCGCGCATGTCACGCTCAAGTTCTACGGCGAAGTGCTCCCGGAGCGGCTTGACGTGGTCACCGAGGCGGTGCAACAGGCCAGCCACGACGCCACGGCGATGTCCATGCGCTTCACCAGCGTCGGCGTGTTTCCAGACCAGCGCCGGCCGCGCGTGCTATGGCTGGGCCTGCAGGCGCCGCCGGCGCTGGAGCTGCTCAAGGACCGCGTGGAACGCGCTTCGGAAGCCATCGGCTTCGCGCCCGAGGGCGTGCCGTTTCGCTCGCACGTGACCCTCGGGCGCCTGCGGGACGGCCAGCGCTACCCGGCGGGCGCACTCGAGCGCATTGATGTCGTGC
>DAIMFY010000001.1:17605-29235 GCA_036724295.1 Gemmatimonadales bacterium
GGCAAGAATCGCGTACCCGAGACGGGTCAGTTCCCGGCAGGCGAGCTCTTCACCGCTCGCGAGGTCGTGCTCTACGAGAGCGAACTCACTCCGGCCGGCCCCCGCTACTCCTCCCGCCTGACCGTGGAGCTTGCATGAAGGGCTGCCTGCTCGCGCCATTTCGCCTGTTTGGTTGCCTGACGCTCATCCTCATACTGCTGGCTGGCTGGTTGTACCGCGACCGTCTGGGTGGCTGGGGCCGGGAGCTGCTGCGCAAGGCACGCAACGAGCCTGCGGTCGTGACGGAAACCGGAACTCCGTCACCGAAGGCGCTTGCCGAGGGCCGGCGCAAGCTTGCGCAGCTCGGGAGCGGCCGGGATTCGGTGACGCTCTCGGCTGACGAGGCGGCATCGCTGCTCGGCGATGTCCTGGGTCCCTACATGCGGGGAACGTTCGACTCCATCCGGGTCCGCCTCGGCGAGGGCACCATCGAGGTACTGGCCGTGGCCAACACGGCGCGCCTTCCCTCGGGGCTGCTCGGACCGCTTGGCATGGCGGTAGGTGACCACGAGCCGCTCTCGGCGAGCGGACCCCTCACTGTGGCAGCGCCCGGCCGTGGTGCGTGGGGCATCCGTTCCCTCAGTTTCCGGAGCTTCCCGCTGCCGTCGGAAGTGGTGCCGCGCATGATGGAGAAAGTCACCGGTGACACCTCGCGCGCTGTGCCCGTACCCTTGCCGCGCGCGGTGCGGTCGGTGACCGTGCACGGAAGCGGCGTGACATTCTATTCGGGGCTGCCATGAATCATCGCGTGCTCATCGTCGACGATGAACCAGGCATCCGCCAGGCGGTGAAGCAGGTGCTCGAGTACGAGGGGATCGAAGTCCGGGCCGCGGGCTCCGGAGGCGAGGCCATTACCGTCTACCCCGACTTTCGCCCGCACGTCGTCTTCCTTGACGTGAAAATGGCGGGTCTCGACGGACTCGAGACGCTCAATCGCCTGCGTGACCTCGATCCGTCGGCCGTGGTGGTGATGATATCGGGCCACGGCACCGTCACGACGGCGGTGGAGGCCACGCGCCGCGGGGCGTTCGACTTCCTGGAGAAGCCGCTCGATTCCGACCGCCTGCTCGTCACGGTCCGGAAGGCCGCGGAGCACGCCGACCTGGTGGGCGAGAACCTTCGGCTGCGGGAAGCGGTCAGCCGTCGCTACGCCATGATCGGCACCAGCCCTGCGCTGGACGCCACCCGCGACATGATCCAGCGGGTGGGCCCCACCACGGCGCGCGTGCTCATCACCGGCGACAATGGCACCGGCAAGGAGCTGGTGGCGCGGGCGCTGCACGAAGCTTCGCCGAGACGCAACCGGCCTTTCATCGAGGTGAACTGCGCCGCCATCCCGTCGGAGTTGATTGAAAGCGAGCTCTTCGGCCACATGAAGGGTTCGTTCACTGGCGCCTTCGCGGACCGGGCCGGCAAGTTCGAGCAGGCCGACGGCGGCACGCTGTTCCTCGACGAAGTGGGCGACATGTCCCTCGCCGCGCAGGCCAAGCTGCTGCGCGTGCTGCAGGAGGGTGTGGTCACCCGGATCGGCGGATCGAAGTCGATCCAGGTGGACGTCAGGGTGCTGGCAGCCACGAACAAGGATCTGGGAGAGGAAATCGCCGAGGGGCGGTTCCGCGAAGACCTGCTGTACCGGCTCAACGTGGTCGAAATCCACGTGTCACCGCTCGACGAGCGCAGGGGCGACATTCCGGACCTGGTGGCGCACTTTACCGGGCAGATCGCCGCCGGCACCGGGGCCACGGCGCGCGGGTTCGACGAGGAAGCGGTGCGGCGCCTGCAGCGGCGTTCCTGGCCCGGCAATGTGCGCGAGTTGCGCAATGCCGTCGAACGGCTGCTGATCCTTGCCCCGGGCAAGGAAGTCACCGCGGCCGATGTGGAGCGCATCCTGCCCGGCGAGGAGGAGTATTCGACCGGCACAGCCGAAGCGGGCGCGCACACGTTCGAGAGCTTCAAGCAGGAAGCAGAGCGAAATTTCCTGGTGCAGCAGCTGCGGGACCACGACTGGAACGTGAGCGAGACCGCACGGGAGCTTAAAATGCCACGCTCCAACCTCTACAAGAAGATCGAGCGCTACGGACTTCGTCGGGAGAACTCATGAGCGACCAGCCCAGAGACTGGGATCGTGAGCTGGCGGACATCGACAAGGCCATTGCCAAAATGCCGACCCCTCCCGGTCCGCCCGCTGGCGTGGCGCGCAGTGCCGCGACACCGGCGGCGTCCCCGGCCACCGGTCCGGCAGGGATGGCGGTACGCCGGCGGGATCGCGCCGCGACCTGGCTCTGGATCGTGCTGGGCCTCGCGCTTGGCGTGGCTCTTCCACTCTGGCCCTACGCCGCTGCCTGCGGAACCGGCCTGTTCGGTTACCTCGCGGTGATCGCAATGCTCATCATCAGCGCCGTCCTTGCATTGCGCACCAGCTGGCGGGCTCGGCAGGGCAGGGCCAACGCGCTGGCGATCGTGCTGCTGGTGTGGGGGCTGTGCCTTGCGGCGATAGCGGTACTGCCGCGCATCGGCTACGCCAGGGCGAGCGCCACCTGGATGTGTCATGCGGGAGCGCCGCCGCAGGGTTAGTTTGCGGATGTGCTGGACGCCTCACGACTCTCTACTCACGACACGCGACACTCATGGCCAAGACTTTCAAGAATTTCATCAATGGCGAATGGACCGACCCCCGGAGTGGTACCTGGTTCGAGAACCGGAACCCGGCTGACACCGATGACCTGATCGGCCGCTTCCCGGACTCGGGCGCGGCGGACATCGAGGCCGCGGTCCGCTCGGCTCGGCGTGGCTTCGATCTCTGGCGCAAGACACCTGCGCCGGCCCGCGGCGACGTGCTGCGCCGGGTGGGCGATCTGCTCGTGGCGCGGAAGGAAAAAATCGCCGATGCCATGACTCGCGAGATGGGCAAGGTGCTGGCGGAGACGCGGGGCGACGTGCAGGAAGGGATCGACACCGCGTTTTACGCGGCGACCGAAGGGCGACGGCTCTTCGGGCATGTGGTCCCGAGCGAGCTGCGGCAGAAGTGGGCCATGAGCTACCGGCGCCCCATCGGCGTGGTCGGCCTCATCACGCCGTTCAACTTCCCGCTGGCCATCCCGACCTGGAAGATGTTCCCGGCGCTGCTCTGCGGAAACTCGGTGATCATCAAGCCGTCGGAGGATGTGCCGCACACCACGCACATGCTCGTGGAGATCCTGCTCGATGCTGGCCTGCCGCCCGAGGTGATCCAGCTGGTCCACGGCCGGGGTGAGAGCGCGGGACGGGCACTGGTGGAGCATCCCCAGGTGCCGGTCATCTCGTTCACCGGTTCCACTGCCACGGGCAGCGTCATCGGGGAGACCTGCGGTCGCATGCACAAGCGGCTCTCGCTCGAGATGGGCGGCAAGAACGCCATGATCGTGATGGACGATGCCGACCTCCAGCTGGCACTCGATGGCGTGATCTGGGGTGCCTTCGGGACCACCGGCCAGCGGTGCACCGCCACAAGCCGGCTCATCCTCCACCGGAAGGTGCATGACAAGTTCCTCCGCATGGTGGCCGACGCCGCCGAGGGACTCCGCCTGGGCGACGGCCGCAAGGAGAAGACAGACGTCGGCCCGCTGATCCACGAGGATGCGCGGAAGAAGGTCGAGCGCTATCTCGGCATCGCCGAGGAAGAGGGTCTCGAGGTGGTGACCGGAGGCAAGCGGCCCGGCGGCGCCCGGCTTGGCAACGGCTTCTTCTACAAGCCGACGGTCGTGGCGGGTGTCAAGCCGGGAATGCGGATGGAGCAGGAGGAGATCTTCGGACCCGTGCTGAGCGTGATCCGGGTCAATTCCTACGAGGACGCAGTCAAGGTGAACAACGGCGTGGCCTATGGGCTGTCGAGTTCCATCTATACCTCGGACGTCAACCGTGCCTTCCGGGCCATGGAAGACCTCGACAACGGAATCACCTATGTCAACGCGCCGACGATTGGCGCCGAGGCCCACCTGCCATTCGGCGGCGTGAAGGCCACCGGCAATGGGCACCGTGAGGGCGGATGGGAAGTGTATGACTTCTATTCCGAGACCAAGGTGTGCTACGTGGACTATTCCGGAACGCTGCAGCGCGCACAGATTGACAACTATGAGTGACGCGGGGTAAGGTTACCGAGTCCTTCCGCTTCAGCGTAACGAGGTTCCATCGCATGCGTCCCTTGCAGGTCGGCGGCAGTAAGCACGGGCCTTCCTTCGACGACAGTTCGCTCGATCAGTATCTCCGGGAGATCAGCCGCTACCCGCTGATCAACCAGGAGGAGGAAGTGCGCCTGGCCCAGTGCATCCGCACCGGGGACGAGGAAGCGCTTGACAAGCTGGTGCGCAGCAACCTGCGGTTCGTGGTGTCGGTGGCCAAGAAATACCAGAACCAGGGCGTGTCGCTCTCCGACCTCATCAACGAGGGCAACCTCGGCCTGATCCGCGCGGCGCACAAGTTCGACGAGACCAAGGGGATCAAGTTCATCTCCTACGCCGTATGGTGGATCCGCCAGGCCATCCTCCAGGCGCTCGCAGAACAGAGCCGGATCGTCCGGGTGCCGCTCAACCGGGCGGGCACGCTCCACCGCATCGGCCGCCGGTCCTCCGCGCTGCTCCAGGAGCTGGGCCGCGAGCCCACCGCCTCCGAGATCGCCGAGGGTATGGACATCTCGATGGAAGAAGTGGAGAAGACGCTTTCCATTTCCCAGAACCACCTCTCGCTCGATGCGCCGTTGACGCCGGGCGAGGACAACAAGCTCCTCGACTACCTGCCCGATACCCAGAACCCGGGACCCGACTCCGAAACCTTCGAGCATGCGCTCACCGAGTCCATCGAAGAAGTGCTCTCGACGCTCAAGGAGCGCGAAGCCAGGGTGCTCCGCCTCTATTTCGGCCTCGACAGCCCCGAGCCCATGACCCTCGAAGAGATCGGCAGCATGCTCGGCATAACCCGGGAGCGCGTGCGCCAGATCAAGGAGAAGGCGCTCTCCCGGCTCCGCCACGTGAGTCGCGCGCGCGCGCTCGAGAGCTTCCTCGCCTGACCGATGGCTGCCACTTCGTCTTTCGACATCTCCACCGGCGCTGATCTCCAGGAAGTGGACAACGCGGTCAACCAGGCGCTGAAGGAGATTGCCCAGCGGTACGACTTCAAGGGCACCCACTGCACCATTGAACTGGACCGGCCGCAGGCCGCCATCCGTCTCGCGGCGGATGATGACTTCCGCATGAACGCGCTCATGGACGTGCTCCGTGGCAAGCTGGTGAAACGGGGCGTGCCCATCAAGAATGTGGACTTCGGCGAGCCCGAGCCGGCCAGTGGGCAGTCCGTTCGCCGAACCGTCACGCTGACCCAGGGCATCCCAACCGAGATTGCCAAGCAGATCCAGCAGGCCATCAAGCAGGGCGGCTTCAAGAAGGTCCAGGCCAGCATCCAGGGTGATGAGCTGCGTGTCTCGAGCCCGTCCCGTGACGAACTCCAGGCCGTCATGGCCGCGCTCCGCGCGCAGGACTTTGGCATCGAGCTGACGTTTGGCAATTACCGGGGCTGACTGCCGCCGGTGGCTGGCGACGGCCCTCGTCACCGTGGCAGCGATCGCCTGCGCTGGCACCGCTGTCCTTCCCCCGACAGAACGCCCTCCCGAACCGGCGCCCGCGCCGCCACGCCAACCGACGCCACCGGCGCCCACGCCCCGGGAGCCGGCAGCGCCGCCAGCGGTGCGTCACGTCCCGGAAGATCACGCGCCGATGGTGCGGGTCGGTCTGCTGGTTGGCGTGACCTCGGCGCAGCTCTCCACCGGGAGCGGGCTCGAAGTGTTCACCCGAGGCGGGGCGCCACTTGCGAGCCTGCCGGCGGCCCAGACCTGGGTAGCCCGGCTGAGTGGTCGCAATGTGGTCCTGAACCGCTCGAGCGCGGACATCGGCCCCGCATCATCGATGACGCTGCAGCCGAGGGAGGGCGGCGCCATTTCGGTGAATGGGCGCAGCTACCGGGGCTCGCTCGAGCTGTTGGTTACGGACAGCGGACTCACGGTTGTCAATCAGGTGTCGCTGGAGGAGTACCTTCCAGGCGTCGTCGGCGCTGAAATGGGTCCCCGGCCCGCCGGCGACCGGGAAGCACTTGAGGCACAGGCCATCGTGTCCCGCACCTACGCGCTGCGGAACCGCGGCCGCTGGGCCTCGCAGGGGTTCGATTATCAGTCTGGTGTGTCGGACCAGGTGTACGGCGGCGTGGCCGCCGAGAACGCCGGGTCAAGGGACGCGGTAGCACAGACGACCGGTCTCATCGTCACGTGGAACGGCCAGCCGATCGATGCCTTCTTCTTTTCGACCTGCGGAGGGCGCACCGAACTGGGGACCGAGGTCTTCCGGGGCGCCAACCCTGCCTATCTTCGCTCGGTTTCTGACGTCGCGCCGGACGGTACGGCCTACTGCAGTCTGTCGCCGCGCTATCACTGGCAGGAAGAATTTACCGGCGGGCAGTTACGCGCAGCCCTGCGCCGTTACCTGCCGGCGGCTACCAGTGTCGCGGCGGAGCGGGTGGGTCGGGTGCGCGATGTCCGGGTCAGCAGCCGGACCGGGTCTGGCCGGGTGAGAACCATGGTGGTGGACCTGCCGGGCGGCGAGGTCGCGGTGCCGGGACCCGCCGCGCGTCGGGTGCTGCGCGACCCAGCAGGTAACATTCTCCGGAGTACCCTGTTCACGCTCCGCGCCACCCACGCGGGCGGCGAGGTCTCTCATCTGGTGATCGAAGGCTCGGGCGCCGGGCATGGCGTCGGTTTCTGCCAGTGGGGTGCGGTGGGACGGGCCCGGGCGGGCCAGGAGCACGAAGCCATCATCTCCGCGTATTTTCCCGGGACGCAGATTGAACGGGCCTACTAGACGGACGCGGGATGCGTGACTCGTCGTGCCGAATCCACGTGACGCCTCTCGCCGGCCGGATCCCGCGTCTCGCATCCCGTGTCCATGCATCGGAGCGTACATGACTGACAATCTCCGCATCGGTATCATCGGCGGCGGCGCCATTGTCCAGGTGGCGCACCTGCCGGTGCTCCGGAAGATCAAGGGCATGGACGTGGTCGCCATGTGCGACACCGACCTGCCGAAGGCGCGGGCCATTGCCAGCCGCTTCGGGGTGCCGAACGCCTACGACGACATCGAAGACGTCCTGCGAACCGACGGACTCGACGCCGTGGTCATCGGCACGCCCAATCACCTGCACGAAGCGCACATCATGGCGGCGCTCGACGCCGGCCTCAACGTACTGGTCGAGAAACCCCTGGCCATCACCGGGCAGAGCGCCCAGAGGATCATCAAGGCGGTCGAGAAACAGGACCGCATCGTGATGGTCGGCATGAATCACCGCTACCGGCCTGACGTGCAGATCGTCCGCAGTTTTGTCCAGAGCGGGGAGCTGGGGCCGGTGGACAGCGTCCGGGGCAGCTGGCATGTCTTCCGGCCGAGTCGCGCCCAGCTCGGCTGGCGCCAGCGTCGCGAACTCTCCGGTGGCGGGGCGATGCTCGACCTCGGGCTCTCCATCCTCGATCTCGCGCTGTGGCTGGCGGGCACGCCGGAGCCCGCGCGAGTGAGCGCGGCGCTGGACATGGCTCGCGAGGGCAAGGGCGTCGAGCAGTCGGGAAGCGCGTTCGTGGTCTGCGAAAACGGGGCATCGGTCTTCGTGGACGTGACCTGGCATCATGTGGGCGAGGGTGAGCGATTCGGCGTCGGCCTGCGCGGCGGCAAGGGTACGGCGGCCATCAACCCGCTCAAGGTCTGGAAGGAACTGAACGGTGTACCGGTGGACGTGGCACCTACCGGATCAGTGGGGCGGGAAAATCCCTTCACGGCGTCCTACCGCGCCGAGTGGGCCCACTTCCAGGCGCTGCTGGCAGGAAAGGCGCCGCCGCCCGACCTGCACGAGCATCTCATGCTGCACAAGGTGATCGACGCGATCTACGAGTCGGCCGCGCGCGGCAAGGAGATCGCCGTCCGCACCTGACCGCGAGAGGCGGGACTGCGCTCGTAGATTCGCGCTTCGATGAACAGGCGCACCAGGTCGGCATCCAGCCGCCCCTGGTGCGCTTCCGCTTGCAGGATGTCGATGGCCGTGGCGGGCGGCACGGCGCGCTTGTACGGGCGGTCGGCGGCGGTCAGCGCGTCATAGATGTCGGCGATCGTCATCATGCGCGTCAGGAGCGGGATTTCGTCGCCGGAAATGCCGTTGGGATAGCCGCTGCCGTCGAGCTTCTCGTGGTGGCCCCGGGCTATGTGCGCGACGCTGCCGAGGTCGGGGGTCCACGGGATGCGGTTCAGGAATTCCCAGCTCCAGATCGCATGGTTCCGCATCTCCGCCCATTCCTCGTCGCCCAGCGATCCTTGCCGCACCCGAAGGGCAGCCGCTTCGGCAGGAGTGAGCAGTGGGGCAGCCGTGCCGTCCGGCCCCTCGAACTGGGGATCGAGCAGGTCCTCGAGCCCGGCGGTCTCCTCGGCAGGCAGGAGGGCAGGCTCGTTGGCACGATGGACCAGGGCCAGCCCGGCGTCGAGCCGGGCCAGGGCGGAGCGCAGCTGCTCGCGCAGGACACGCTCGGTCGCATCGAAATCCTCGCGGCCGCGCTCGTAGAGAAACCGGTTCAGCTCGCGCTGATAGCGCCATTCGGCTGCCTTCCGCAGCAGCGCGTGGCGCAGCTCCACCACCTGGAGCTCGCCCGGGTACAGCTTCCGGGCCTTGACCAGCACCTGTTCCCGGACGCCGATCTTGCCGACATCGTGGAGCAGCGCCGCATAGCGCAGCGCACGCTGTTCCCGGCGCCCCATGCGGAAGTCCGCGAATCGTCCGCACGTCTCGCGGTCTGCAGCCTCCGCCAGGGCGCAGGTCATGATCGCGACTCGCTCGCTGTGGCCAGAGGTCGCCGGGTCCCGCTGCTCGATGGCGCCGACGGCCGCGCGCACGAAGCCCTCGAACAGGTGCTCGATGCTGTCGTGCAGCTGCGCGTTCTCGATCGAGACCGCTGCCTGTCCAGCCAGCGCGCGCGCCAGGGTCACCGCGCGCTGGTCGAATGGCTGCGCGATCGCCTCCACGTCTGCCGCATCACGGAACACGCGGCACCCGGACGGCTTGCGATTGATGAGCTGCAGCACCCCGATCACCGCGCCGGACTGGTTGGGCATGGGAATGACCAGCATCGACTTGGTGCGGTAGCCGGAGCTGATGTCGACGGCGGGGTTGAAGCGGTACGGCGCAGAGTCGGGCAGCTGGTAGACGTCGTCGAGCACGAGCGGCTGGCCCGAGCATGCCGCATAGCCGGCCAGCGACGTGCCGTCGAGCGGCAGCGTAAACGACTTGAGCCGGATGTCGGGCCGGCTTTCATTCTGCGTGAGCGAAAACACCAGCTGCCCCGCGCCTGACGCGTCCGATTCCACCAGGTAGAGGCTCGCGGCGTCGGCCGCCGTGAGCCGCCGGGCCTGCGACAGGATCAGCTCGAGCAGAACCTCGCGCTCTCGCTCGGTAAGGAGGCGAATCCCGGTTTCCGTGAGGTCGGTGACTTCGCGCGCAAGCGACGCCCGCTCGGCGATGCCGGAGCTGATGTTGCGGCGGTCACCGGCCTCGCGGAGCGCCGTTCGCAGCGCAACGATCAGCTGGCGCGCATGAGCCGGAGCCGGCACGAAGGCCGTGCAGAGATGAAGCGGAAGAATTTCGGGAATGTCAGATGCAGCGTCGTCGCCTAGGACGATGATCGCCATACCGCGGTCTGCCGCCAGCGCCAGCGTTGGTGGAGTCCACTGGTCCACATCCCGCACCGCGAGGAGCAGCGCCGCCGGGGCCTCACCAGGGTCCGGCACATTTCCCGGCGCCACGCACTCCAGCGCCACCCGCTCCGCCGCGAGCGCGGCACGCACCGCCGGCCCGGGCGTCCAGTCAGGGTGATGGTACAGTCGCGGCCGGACTGGCTCCATCGCTCAGGGTGATCCGGCGGCGCCAAGGGCAGCGCGGGCCTGGGCAAAGTTGGGATCCGCCTCGAGTGCGCGCCGGAAAAATCCGGCAGCCGCCTGCGTTTCGCCCTGTTCACGACTCCTGAGCCCACGCCCATACCAGGTGATTGCGTCGGTGGGTATGACATGGCCGGAAGTCGCGGGGGTGGCCAGCTCCAGCTCGCGCGCCACGCCCTGCGCGACCGTGCGGATCATCTCGAAGAGCTGCCTCCGGTCCTGCAGCGCGGGATCGTTGGACACGATGGCCACGATCGCCGAGCGCTTCACGTCCACCACCCGCGCATCCAGGCGGAAGCGGCCGTAATGATCCATGAAGGATCCGGTCACAACATACCGCGCACCAACCCGCTGCCCCACCTGGGCTGCTTCAGCGGCGTCGAGCCGCCCGCCGGAGTCGGGCAGCGCGGCAGTGATGGAATCCTGGGGAACGAGGCTCGTGCCGCTCGAAGCGAGGAGGCCGCGGAGCAGGACGGGAATGGCGACTTCGAGCGCGTCAAAGCTTTCGCGGTCCTGCCCGTAGGAGCCGCCGTCGCGAAATGGCAGTATGGCCACCGTCGGCGGGGCGGCCTGCGCCGGAAGCGCCGACACTGCGCCACCCAGCAGCAGCGCGACAAGAGCAAGGCGACCCATTACGTCCTCCTGGCTAGAGCGCGAACGAATCTCCCTCGACGGCCGCATCGACGACGAGATCGCCATGACGGCGGGCCGCTTCGCGGGCACCGTGGAGGAGGGCATCGACCGCGGCATCGTCATTCTCCGGCTCGTGGTGGAACAGGATCACGCGCCGCACTCCCGCATTTCGCGCCAGTTCCACCGACTGCTCTGGCGTCGAATGGCCCCAGCCCGACCGGGCATCGACGAAGGCATCGGCGTACATGGCGTCGTGAATCAACGTGTCCACGCCGCGCAACCGCTCGATCAGCTCGGCGCGCCACGTCTCGGGCAGGGGGTAGGGAGCCCGCAGGTCGAGCTCGTTGTCGGTGAGATACGCAAATCTGCGACCACCACCGACAGGTTCCAGGATGAAGCCCAGCGTGGTGCCAGGGTGCCGAAGCCGGACCGCCTCGGCGCGAAACCCGGGCACCTCGAACGGTCCCGGGCCGATCTCGTGCACCTCGATACGGGCGGCCAGCGCGGTGAGGGGCACCGGGAAGACCGAGGGTTCCATCTGGCGCTCGAGGATGGCGCTCAGCGGGCTTTCGTTCTGGCGAGCACCATGGATGCGGACTCGCGTGCGCGGATCGCTCAGCGGCTTGAAGAAGGGCAGGCCCTGGATGTGATCCCAGTGCGTGTGGCTCAGCAGCAGCTCGACGTCAAGCGCCCCACGGCGGACGCGATGCATGAGCCGGTCGCCCAGGTTGCGGATGCCGCTACCGGCATCGAGCACCAGGAGACCAGCCTCGCCATTGGAGACGGAAACGCAGGGAGTGTTGCCGCCGTAGCGCGCGGTGCCGGGACCGGGAGTCGGGATGGAGCCGCGGACGCCCCAGAAGTGGACTTCCGGAGCGGCCATCAGTGCATCCGCCGTGCTGGCAGGAACATGATCACAAGCAACACAAACCGCGCGCGCATGGCTACGGCCGCGCTCACGACCACCGGGTGAGG
>DAIMFY010000002.1:0-15183 GCA_036724295.1 Gemmatimonadales bacterium
TTCCGGCCCGGCAACGCTCGGACAGCGATGCTGTCGAGGTGGCCCTCGCCACCTCGGGCGATACGCACGCCTTCGAGCGGCTCTACCGGAGCCACGTCGGGCGGATTCACGCGCTCACCCGCCGCATGCTGTCGCCCGACGAGGCGGATGATGCCACCCAGGACGTGTTCATCCGGGCCTGGCAGAAGCTGGAGTCGTTCCGCGGCGAATCGGCCTTCGGCACCTGGCTGCACAAGATCGCGGTGAATGTGTGCCTGGGGCGGCGGGCACAGCTGGGGCAGGCGCGGGCCCGCTATCACGCCGATGACGCCCCGCTCGAGACGGTACCCCACCCGCACACGGGCGGCGCGCTCGACCGGGTGGACTTCGAGGCCGCGCTGGAGCGGCTGCCCGACGGAGCACGGCAGGTGTTCGTGCTTCACGACGTGGAAGGCTATCGCCACGAAGAGATCGCCGAGATGCTAGGCACCGTGACCGGCACATCGAAGTCGCAACTGCATCGGGCGCGCATGGCCCTGCGGCAGCACCTGGAGCGCTGACATGACGATGAATCACTGGACCGACCGGTTGTCGGAATATGTGGACGGCGAGCTGACCGGCGATGAAGCGGCGGCATGCGAGGCGCACCTGGCAGGCTGCGCCGAGTGCCGCGGCGTGAGCGAAGAGCTCCGTGCCGTGGCTCGCACGGCGGCCGCGTTGCCCGCCGATGATCGGACCGGTGATCTCTGGCCCGGCATTCTCTCGGCCATCACGCCCGATCCGGCCGTCATTCCGATGGCGCGGCGCCGCCCCTGGTACGCGAGCGTGCCGGGTCTCGCCGCGGCGGCCGCGATCATCGCTGTCCTGAGTGGCGGCTCGGTCTGGCTCGCCATGCGGTCGAACGTCAGTCCACCCGCCCCAACGACCGCTGTGGCCACGGCGCCCCAGCCGTCCACCACGCTGGCGCCCGCGGCGGCTCGCGCCGAGGCGACCTACGATGCGGCGGTCAACGACCTGCGCAAGGTCCTCGATGCGGGCCGCGGCCGGCTCGACAGCACCACGGTGCGCGTGCTGGAGCGCAACCTTGCCATCATCGATTCGGCGGTGGCCGACGCACAGCGCGCCGTCGCCCGCGACCCCCAGAACGCGTACCTGAATGCCTATCTCGCGCGCACCATGCGCCGGAAGGTTGACCTGCTCCGCCAGGCGGCCACGCTCGCCCGCGCGGAAACCTGAACCGAGGGCCTGACTGTGTTGCTCGCTTCGCTGCTCCTCATGTCGTCCATGGCACTGCAAGGCCAGGATACCACCCTCACCGTTGCCCGGGGCGACCGGCTCCGTGTCGGCGTGCACGAAGGGTCCATTACGGTAAACGCCTGGGACCGGAATGCCGTGCGGATCCAGGCCGATGCCGACGACGATGACGACGATGTGCGGGTCGACATCTCTCGCGGTTCGGGCATGGTCAGCGTCTCGGCGCGGGGCCGGTACGGTGAACCGGTAGAAGTGTCGTTCACCGTCACGGCTCCTGCCTGGATGCCGCTCAGCCTCAACTCCGTCGAAGGTGATATCCAGGTGCGCGGCACCACCGCCGCGGTCAATGCCCAGACCGTGAACGGGAGCGTGGACGTGACCGGCGGGACCGGCAACATCAGTCTCTCGTCGGTAGATGGCAGCGTGAGCCTCTCGCGCGCGAGCGGGAATATCAACGTCACGACGATCAACGACGACGTGACCGTCCGCCAGTCGAGCGGGAGCATCACCGCATCGACGGTGAACGGGTCCGTGACGCTCGCGGGCGTGACCTCCGATGCCGTGTCGGCCGAATCGATGAATGGCGACATCCAGTTCGGCGGGCCGGTCCGCAATGGCGGACGCTACCAGCTGAACACCCACAATGGCGACGTGATCGTCGGCGTGCAGTCGGGGGCCAATGCCACCGTGTCAGTCAACACCTTCGGCGGCGACTTTTCGTCCGACATACCCGTCGAAGTGCGCACCCGCGAGCGCCGCGGTGGCAGCTTCACCTTTACCCTGGGCGATGGCAGCGCCCGGCTCCAGCTCGAGTCGTTCCAGGGAAGCATCCAACTTGTCCGTCCCGGCAGCATCAGCGACCGATAACCTGCTCAGGAGAGACGCACCATGCTCGCATTGACCACGCTCGCCATGATCGCCGCCCTCCAGGGCAGCGCGCAGGGCCAGGACTTCCGCTGGTCCGGCACCCTTGCCGCCGGCAAGACGATCAGCATCCGCAACGTGAACGGCAACGTGCAGGCGGTTGCCGCCAGCGGCAACCAGATCGAGGTGACGGGCGTGAAGCACGCCCGCCGGAGTGACCCGGCCAGTGTCGAGATCAAGGTGGAGCAGACGAGCGAGGGCGCCGTCATCTGCGTGCTCTACCCCAACCAGCGCGGCAACAGCTGCGAGGACCGTCACTTCAGCAGCCGCTCCAACGACAACAACGACGTGAGCGTGGATTTCACCGTCAAGGTGCCGCCTTCCGTCCTGCTCTCGGCGCATACCGTGAATGGCGACGTGAGCGCCAGGGGCCTGGGAGCTGACGCCGAGATCTCGACCGTCAATGGCGACGCCAACGTCGAGACCAATGGCTTCGCCGAGGCGAGCAGCGTCAATGGCTCGGTGGATGTGATCATGGGACGCGCTGACTGGAGCGGCTCGGCGAGCTACCGGAGCGTGAACGGAGCGGTGTCGGTGACCCTGCCCGCCGGCGCGAGCACCGAGGTGCGCGCCAGCACCGTGAACGGCGATATCGACACCGACTTCCCGCTCACCATCCAGGGCAAGTTCGGGCCCCGCTCACTGCATGGCACCATCGGCAAGGGCGGGCGCACCCTGGCAATCGAAACCGTGAATGGATCGATCAATATCCGGAAGCAGTAAGGGCGCACACCAGTGAGCCCTGACGCGTCATGGGCGTGAGGCGATCCATACCACGATGCGCGGAACCTCGGTGGCCCCGCGCGGAACGGTGAAGCGCACCGGCTCCGACACGGCGTCCAGCAGTTGCAGGGTGGCCGGCGCCACCGAGAGCTCCCACTCGCCCGGCGTGATACCCATCGAGTAGAAGGTGCCATCAGAGAAGGTCGACAGGGTGCGCCGGTGGCCGGTTCGCAGCTCGGTGAGCTGGAGCGGCACGCCGGCCACCGGTTCCGCAGCCGGGCCGCGCTGCACCACGCCCTCGATCACGGCACCCATCTGGAGCGGCACATCCACGCGAGTCATCGCGTTGGGCGCGGGATAGGCCACCGCGGCCTCGAAGCCAGGCACCCAGAGCGGCGACTCGAAGCTCAGGGAATCAACCGTCACCAGCACCGGCTCGAATGGCACGACGTCCCAGACGCGATAGGCGCCGGTCGAATCGCTGAAGTCGCTGCTGTTGCCCACCTGCACCCGCACCCCGCCCAGGCCGGGCTCGCCCTCATCCCTGCGGCCGTTCCCATCCCTGTCGAGGAAGACCACGCCCGCCAGTCCACCGCGCTGCAGAGAAGGGCCTGCATCGAGCGCCACGGAGCCCTCCGCCTTGTCGTAGAGCAGCGAGCCCTGCACGTATTGGGTGCCGCTCACCGGACCGTCCGCCGGCGCAGTCACCTGGGTGAACGCGCGAAGCTGCGGCAATGCCGTGGAGAGCGCCATGGTCCACGTGGCACCGCCGCTGCCGCGCGTCCAGCTCACGCCGCTTTCGAGCCGCAGCGCGGGCGAGAGGGTGCGCGCAATCGAGAAGGAAGCGTAGTTCAACGTGCCCGCCCCCCGTGCCTCCAGTGACCCCCGGAACCAGAGCCGCCGGAAGAGTGCGCCCCAGTGCCCATTGGGCACGGCGAACGCATCGAGACCGAAATAGTTGTCGGTCTCGGCACCGGCGCCGGTCACCGCCGTTCGATCTAGACGCAGATAGGGCACGGCCCGGACGCCGGCCAGATCCACCGAAATGCCAAGGCGCGAGCGGAGCGTAGAGCCGCCGTCGGTGGTGGCGTACTCGAGACGCCCGTCCACGTAGAGGTAGTTGCGCCGGGAGTCGGGACGCCAGAACGCATTCGCCTGGAACTGGGAACGGCGATTGAGCGGGTTGAGGATGGGGCTGTCGCCACCGTGCGAGAAGAACGTGGCTTCGGTGCCGAGCCGAAGATCGAGTGTCGGCTCGTAGGAGAAGCGGGCCCGGCCGTAGCCGTGCAGCACCGCACTGGCCTCGACGGTCCAGGCGCCAGCCAGGTTGCCGATGGCGTTCAGGTAGGGATGAAACAGGTCGGGAGCGCTATCGCGCCAGAACTGGTCCACGCCGGCTCCTGCCGTCCAGGTCCGGCTGACGCCGGCGCGAAGATCGACGTTGGCCGCCGCATCGCACATGTCGAAACGGCACTCCCCGCCCGACACGCCATATTCCATACGCCCGGCTGGCAACAGCGCGCTTGGCACCAGGTACTTGCGGCTGAATTCCCGCCGCTCGCCGTAGGGACCGTAGGCCACGAAATCCACCGGATTTTCACCATACAGGACCGGCAGCTCCACCGAGTACTTGCCGTCGGCCCGGACGCTGTCCACGCCCACCAGCACCCCGTTGCGATACGCCTCAAGCTGCCATCCCGGCGGCAGGTGGCCGGCGTAGGCAATGTCACTGATCAGCGAGGGCCGGAGGTAGGGTGCGTTGGTGATGTAGAGCCCGCGGATCGAGCGTGGCGTCTGCCCCGAGCCCAGGCCGTCGCCGATCCGCACCTGGCGAAGCCACCGCTGGTTGCGCCAGACACCCAGCCAGCTGCCATCCACCCGCACGTCGCCGCTGGAGGCGGGGCCCTCGCTGCGCAGGCCAAGTTCCAGGGAACCACCGGCGACGTCGGCGCCGCCCGCCAGGCTGTAGGATGCGCCGCCGAAGACGTCGCTGCTGGGCGAGAAGAGTGAATAATCGAGCACGAATCCATCGAGCGGACGCCGCTCGGAGCCCAGCACCAGGCTGGGCAGCAGCTCCGGAGACTCGCGCAGCAGGGAAGCCCGGGCGGCCTCCCGTTGGAGCCGAAGCGCGAGAGGGAGCCGGTCGGGGTTCCGGACGACCACCTCGAGCGCACTCCAGTCCACGATGACATCGAGGTCCAGGAGTTCCCCGAGCACCTGGGCGGAGAGATAGAGCTCGGCGGGATCCCGTTGCAACTGGCCGGCCGCCAGCGTCAGGCTCCGCCGGCCGAATGTGGCAGTACGGCTCGTGGCATCGACCACGAACGGCACGTGTCGGGGTTCGATGAGCGCCCGCACCAGGCCGCCCGAATCGACCTCCGCATGGATTTCTGCCAGGGAAAGAAACTGTGAGAGCGGGATCAGCGCGTCGTCGCCGACCCGGTAAGCCAGGACCGTCCGCGCCACCAGCCGGCCCAGCCGCAATTCCACGATGGCGGGGCCAGGCGCCGTATCGGCGGGCTGCTGCGCGGCGGCTCGGCCCGGCGCAACGAGCATGAGCAGCGGGACGACGACACCGGTCAGCCGCGGTCGGCCCGCCATGGATCAGGGAATGTCGACCGCGAGTGAGTCGCGCGCCACGCGGAAGGGCAGAAGCGATTCCGCCGGCAGGTCGGTGCGGCCCGGCGCTACCTCGACCCGGAGCATGTAGCGGCCCGCCGGCACCGAATCGAGCGGCATGGTGACGCGCGGCGCGATGGGCGCGTACACCGAGACAGGCAGGGTAAAGTGCCCGCGCAGCGTGCCGGCAGAGTCGGTGAGCGTGGCGCGCGCCGTGGCCAGGAGCGCGGCGTTTCCGGCGTGGGCAATCCGCGCCTGCACCACGAGCGAGTCGCCCTCCGCGCGGGCGGTGACGCTGTCGAGCACCGCTCCGGTCTCCACGGCACCGTTGCGGTAGAGAATGGGCAACACCGTCCGCACCTGCATCGGCAGGCCGATGGTGACGCTACCCGAATCGGACGGCGCGCTCACCGCCAGCTGGCCGCCGCGCGCCAGCACCACCAGCCGGGCCCAGTACTCGCCATCGGCCAGCGCGGGCGGCGGGGTGATCAGGAGCCGCACCACCTGCTGCGCCTTGGGCTCGATGGTGGCGCGCCGGGGAAAGATCCGTATCCAGGGCGCGGCGTTCGGCGCCAGGCTGTCTGGCGTATCAGTGAGCCAGGCCTGGAAGTGCCCCAGCGAATCGGTCACCGCGTAACCGTACGTCGTGGAGAGCGTGACTTCGACCGCCTGCTCATTGGGATTGACGAGCAGCATGGTCGCGGTGCGGCTCCGGCTGTTCAGGAATACCGAAGTGGGAGCAACCAGGACGCCCTGCGCGGCGAGCACGGCCGGAGCAAGCAGCGACAGCACGACGAGCGCGGCAGCGCGATTCATGGATACATGACCGTGAGCGTGATGGTGGCGGAATAGGCGCCGGGCCGCTGGTTGAACGCCGGCGTGACGGTGCCGCCGAGGAAGACGGAGGCCCTGCCTTGCTGCGACATAGTACCGACATAGGACTGACGCGGATCGAAGGCTACCTGCGCGCTGATGCTCTGGGAGGACGAGAAGCCCGCGTCGGACCCGCTGAACGACAACGGCAGCGACGCGCCCGACGGTCCACTCATGGACGACGGCAGCGAGAAGACGAGGATGACGAAGTCGTGGTTCTGTGCCGTCAGGTTGAACTGGCCCGAATTGGCCGGGTCGGTCCGGAGCACCGTCGTGGGCGCCCCCGCCAGCAACGAGCCGAAGGCGAGCGGCCGGATGCCCTCAACGCGAATCTTGCGCCCCTGCGCCAGCGCAGGCTGGGTAGAGAGCACGGCAAGTCCGAGCACGAGCGCGATACGACGCATGCGTCTCCGAAGGGGCGGCGGATTGAAGTGGAATCGGCACAATGTAGCACCACGGCCGAGCTAGTTGTAGACGACCGTGATCACGATCGGCACCGAGTAGGTCCCGGGAGCGGCGAGGGTGGCGCTCAGCGTGGCGCCCAGCCACAGGAAATAGCGGCCGTTATTGGCGAGCGTGGCGCTGCGTGTCCCGCCCGGGACTGGCACGAAGGCGGTGGCGCCGCCGTTCCCCGGGGAGGTATTGGCGAGCCCGGCCCAGGACGTGAGCGCCAGGTTCGGCCCGAGCGCCGAAGGGAGCGAAGTGAACTCGATCAGCACCGGCGTATTCGACGTCCCCTGGATCGTGAAGCGCCCACCATTCTTGGCGAGCACCGTCACGACCTGGGTGGAGGCAATGGTGCCGAAATCCAGGTCCTGCGTCCCGGTGACAGAAATGGCCGGAAGCAGCCGGGCCGTCACGTGGCTGCTGCCGGACGACTGTGCCCGCGCCAGCGCCGGCACGGCGTAGAGCAGCAGGAGGAGGAGCAGACAGGTCGTGCGAGGCATGGATAGGGTCCCCATGCGGCGGAGGCGGCGCAACCAGCAGCCGCCTCCAGACCCGCAGGGAGCAGTCTCCAACTACTGGTAGACCACGTCGAGGGTGATCGGCGTCGTGCTGGTGTACGAGCCCGGCGCCACGCCGGCTGAGGCGCTGACCGTCGCGCCGACCCAGACGAAGTAGCCGCCCGTGGCGTTGGTGGTCCCGTTGAAGGTATTTCCCACCACTGCAGCCGCGGGTGACAGCGACGCAGTCGAGTTCACGTCGGCCGCCATGTACTGCCAGCCGGAGAGCGGGAGGCCCGCGTCGCCAACGTCGGCCGGCAGGGAGCTGAACGACAGCACGATCGGCGTGGAGGCAGCGCCGGCCACAGCGAACGCGCCCGCACCGGTGCCGTCGGGGGTGACAGTCTTGACCTGGCTCTGGGCCACGTTGCCGAAGGCGAGGTTGGTGCCAGTGACATTGATAGAGCTGAGCACGGTCGCGGTCGCATTGATGCTGCCGCTGTTCTGGGCCTGCGCGGGCACGGTGAGGACCGCAGCCGCCGCAAGCGCAAGGGCGAGGGAGGTACGCATGAGGTTCGTGATCCTGAAAAGAGGTTGCCAGCTGCGCTCCGGCCCCAATGCCGTGAGCGATCGGCTCTCCCGGGGGCAACGGCGGTGCCAGCCACTGTCCAACCACCACGATCGTCAAGTTTCAGTACAGGAACCGCGATATCAAAGCCGCGGAAAGACTTGGGCGATATCGACTTGGCTTGATACACCAACTGTCAGCTTTTACGACACTTCCGACGACTCCGCAGGCGATTCCGGTTTCCTGACATAAGTGCATGTGACATCAGCGATTGCGCGCCCCAACCGTGGCGACATAATAAGTGGGACACCTCTTGCCTTAGTCCCAGGGCAACGAGACTCACGGAGCGCGCAGGATGCGGGAACACAAAAAGTCCGGTATGCCATTTGTTGCAGCGCTGGTACTGGCCGGCTTCGCCGTGGCTGCGCCTCTGCACGCCCAGCAAAGTGGCAGAATGCAAGTCCATGCAACCGTGGTCGACGTGTCGAGTTCAATCGATGTAATCGCGACGTTGAACTACCGTGCCCAGCAGGTCCGGTCACGGGCGGAGGGACGGCAGATCGCCGCTGGCGCGCCGAACGCCCGGTCCTGGTTCATGCTGCCGGCCGATGCGGTCGAGCCCGCTCCCGTCCCGGCCAGAACCGCGAGCTTTGCCCCGATTCGCCATGCGGTGACGGTCTTTTACTACTAGTCCCAGATTGGCCACGAGAGACAGAAGCCCCGGGGCAGGCCGCCCGGGGCTTTCTGTTGGAAAGAGGGTGTGGGGCATGAGGCGTGGGCGTTGCCTTCAGCCTTCAGCTTTCAGCCTTCAGCCTAAAAAGAAACCGCCACGGAAACCCGGGGCGGTCGTAACTGCGCAAGACCAGTTCGCTTCGCTTACCGCAACGACATCTGGTCGGCCTGCGCAGTGGAATCTGCCGAGGCGTAGTCGATAACCAGCGCCACGCGTCGGTTCGCGAGCCCGGCATTGCCTGGGCCCTGGGCCCCCGGGACCACCTGACGATCGGTCGATTCGCCGTAGCTCACGGTGCGGAAGCTGGCATTGGTGATGGTGGCATTGCCGGTGAGATAATCCCGGACCGCCTCGGCGCGCCGCATGCCGAGCTGTTCATTGTAGGCCCGTGAACCAGCGGGGTCAGCAAACCCTTCCACCGTGACGACCGCGTTGGGATAGTATTCCTGGACCACGCTGGCAAACCGGTCCAGTACCGGCCGGTCGGCCTCACGCAGCGCCGCCTCGTTGAAGTCGAAGTGCACCGGCACGTTGAACTTCATGGCGCCCTTCATCTTCTCGATGCTGACGTTGTATTCGCTCTTGAACGCCGCCAGTTCCTGCTCCAGCGCATTGACTCGGCCATCCAGTGAATCCACCCGGGTGCCGAGCTGCTGGTCACCTGTCTGCATTTCCTCGCGGATCTTGGCGACTTCGCTGTTGAAATCGTCCTGCGTCACCTTGGGAGTGCAGGCGCCGGCTGCTGCCACGGTAGCAAGCATCCCTGCGGCGATCATGCTGCGAGACGTCCAGTGTCGGGCCATGTGTCCTCCTGGATCCGGCGTTAGCGCATTGGACACCAGCTGCCGACACAGCCAAGGCGCCCGCTCACCTTACACTGCCGAATCTCAGCCGCGAGCGCCGAGGCTGCTGTGATGGCGCTCACTGGAGGCTATTCGATCCCCAACAGTTCCACATCGAACACCAGCGTGGAATTGGGCGGGATGTCGCCCATGTCCTGGGGGCCATAACCCAGCTCCGCCGGAATCACCAGCTTCCGCTTGCCGCCGACCCGCATGCCCTGCAGTCCCTCGTCCCAACCCTCGATGACCTGCTGCTTGCCGAGCGTGAAGCTGTAGACCCCGGAATCGAACTTGTGGCCATTGGTGAGCCACCCGGTGTAGCGCACCTTGGCGGTCTGGCCCACCTCGGCCGCTGGGCCGTTGCCGGGAGCCATATCCCGGTACCGCAGGCCAGTCGGGGAGGTGGTGAGCTTCTCGGGCTGGACATCGAGCGCGGCGGCGAATCCGTTGGGATCGGTCACGGGACGACTCCGAAAGTCATTGAGCTGGCAGGAAACGAGCAGGAGTGTGAGGAGCGGCAGGACAGCAATCCGGCGTGGGATCATGGACGGTCTCCATGAGGAATGGACCCAAATGCCGAGTAGGGGCACGGCATACCGTGCCCCTACTCGGCGAACGATCGGGACGGCGGGATTTGAACCCGCGACCCCTGCAACCCCATTGCAGTGCGCTACCGGACTGCGCTACGTCCCGTGATGGCCGCGAAAGGTAGTTGGAAGACGGGAAGACGGGAAGACGGGAAGACGGGATGGGCAGGACGGGCAGGACGGGCAGGACGGGCAGGACGGGCAGGACGGGCAGGACGGGCGGGACGGGCAGGACGGGCAGGACGGGCAGGACGGGCGGGTCGAGGCTAACCCCGTGCGTCATTGCGAGCACCCGGAGGGTGCGAAGCAATCGGGTAGCCGGCAGCCCGATCCGGGCGACCCGATTGCTTCGGCGCTTCGCGCCTCGCAATGACCCTCAAGACACCTGCCCATCGCGCCCATCCCGCCCATCCCGCCCATCCCGTCACCTCATCTCCTCCAGCCTCCTGAGCGCCGGCGCCTTCCAGGCCGTCAGGCCAACGGTCAGCAGGGTCATCGTCCCGCCGAGGAGCACCGACGGGATGGTGCCGATCAGGCGCGCCATGAGGCCCGATTCGAAAGCTCCGATCTCGTTGCTGGAGCCGATGAAGACGGCGTTGACCGCCGAGACCCGCCCCAGCAGCGCGTCCGGCGTGAAGATCTGCAGCAGCGTCGATCGCACCACAACGCTCACGGTATCCACCATCCCGCTCAGTGCGAGCAAGCCGAGCGACAAGGCAAAACTCCGCGAGAGCGCGAAGCCGATCATCGCCGCGCCAAAAATGCTCACTGAGAGAAGCAGCGAGCGGCCAGCGCGCTGCATCGGCGGGCGGTGCGCAAGCCAGAGAGACATGACCACAGCCCCCGCGGCGGGAGCAGCCCGGAGCGCACCGAGGCCTTCAGGGCCCACATGCAGCACGTCCGAGGCAAAGATCGGCAACAAGGCCACTGCGCCGCCGAAGAGCACCGAGAATAGATCGAGCGCCATCGCGCCCAGCAGCACCGGCTGGCTCCGAAGGAAGGCCACGCCCTCTGCCAGCCCGCGCAGGACCGACTGCTGGAGGGGAACACGCGTAGTTGGCGGCGAGAGCACCAGCCGCATGGCGGCGAGCGCCGTCAGCATCAGGCAGACGTCCACCATGTAGGCCCCGGCCGGGCCCACCACCGCGTACAACAATCCGCCGATGGCCGGGCCGGTCACCGCCGCGAACTGAAAGGACGAGGTCCGCCACGCTGACGCGTTGGCGTAAAGTTCCCGGGGCACCAGCTCGGCGGCGAGCGCGGTGCGGGCCGGCATCAGGAAGCTGCGCGAGATGCCGCTCACGAAGATGACGGCATAGAACGGCCACGCGGAGTGATACGGATGACGGGCCCCGCGCAGCGTCAGCAGCAGCAGCGCCACGGCGCAGACGAACGTGAGGGCGAGTGAGGCGACGATGATGCCGCGGCGGTCCATGCGGTCGGCCACATGGCCGGCAAGGAGTGCCACGGCGATGAACGGCAGCGCCTCCGCCAACCCGATCAGGCCCAGCGACAGCGGGTCATGGGTAATGCCATAGACCTGCCAGGCCACGACCACGCCACGCAGCTGCGTGGCGACGGTCATCGCCATGAGGCTGGTGATCAGCCACTTGAACGATGGGAATCGGAGGGAGGCGTAGGAGTCGTGAGGAATGGACGCGGGACTCGGGACGCGGGACGCGCACAGGACTCGAGTGTCGCGTCCCGCGTCTCGCGTCCATCAAGAGCCAGTGGTGGGACTTGAACCCACGACCGCTCGATTACGAATCGAGTGCTCTACCGCTGAGCTACACTGGCCGACAATAAAAGGGGGCGTGCCATGCTGGCCGCCCCCAGTGCCCTGGCGCGGATTCGAACCGCGACGCCTTTCGGCACTACCCCCTCAAGATAGCGTGTCTACCAGTTTCACCACCAGGGCGCGGGCCACAAAGCTAGCCAGCGCCTCAGGGGGGGTCAAGCCAAGTGCGTCACTTCACCTTGCTGGTATAGGGACTGCCGCTGATCGGCTGTCCATTGAGGGTGATGGCGATGATGTCGTTCCCCTTCCAGAGCGGCGAATAGCTCAGCGTGTAGGTGCCGTCATGCCTGTCGGCGACAGTCAACGACGTCCATCCGGCATTGGGACCGTCGTCAATGGTCGCTGTGACGGTGGCACCTCCGGTGGTAACCCGATTGTCATAGCGGTCATGGGCCTCGACCGTAATCCTGGTGGCCCGGAACTGCTTGCCGTCGGGTACCCGCGCCGTGGTATGCGCCGCGTCGGGCTCGGCGGGCGTCACCTCGAGAGCGGCTGGACCGATCGAGACGTCGCCGGCGCTGGCGCTGATCGACTTGGGTTCCGCCCTGGTGGAACTGAAGCTGAATGTGGCGACACCATTCCCGCCGGTCGTCGCGCTGGCCGGCGCGATGGTGTTGTCGCCGCCACTGGCACCCAGTGTCACTGCGATGCCCCCGAGCGGGGTGCCGCTCTTGTCCCTTAGCGTGACTTTCACCGTCGCAGCGACTCCGGCCTCCACGCTGGCCGGCGCGTCGATGGTGGAGTGATCGCCACTCGGCGTGCTTGCCACGTGGATCGTGCTGGACGCGACGCTCTGCAGTCCGTCGCTCGCGAAGAGCAGGCTGCAGTCGCCCGATGCGCCGCTGATGGCCAGGTCGGCGAAGGTGGCTCGTCCGTTGGCGTCGGTGGCAACCGTGAGCGTCCCGCCGAGCGTGCCGCTACCGGTGAGGCTGACCGTGATCGGAACCCCGCTCGTGGCGACTCCGTTGCCCGAGGCATCCTCCAGCCGGACCTGCGGCGCTGGCGCGAGCGCAGCACCCAGCTGTGCCGACGACGGCGGCTGCGTCACTATGGCAAGCTTGACGGCGCTGCCGGCGGAGACGGCAATGGCATCAGAGGTCACACCTGATGCTTCCGGACCGGCGAAATCGAGGGTGTACGTGCCTCCGGGCCCGCTCACGCCAAGATTGGTAAAGACGGCCAGTCCCTGGCTGTTGGTGGATGCGGTGGTCGAGCCGATGAGCGTGGCGCCCGCCGGACCCGATCCCAACCGAACACTGACGGCGAGCCCGCCCTGCGCCACCGGGTTGTTGTTACCGTCAATGAGCTGCAGTTGCGGCTGCCGGTTGAAGGCTTCGCCGCTCCTGGCGCTCGCGGCCGGCTGCACCTCGATCCGCAGCGCGCCGGCAGAGCCCACTGCGGCCGTCGAGGTGAAGGTCACCGCGGCATCCGACCGGTCCGCGAGCATTGCGACGGTGGCCTGCTGGCCGGCCGACGGGCCCAGCGTGCGGCGGACACCGGTGCGGCCATCGGCTCGGCTCACGGTGCTGGCGGCGCTCACGTTGCCACCGCCCGTTGCAGCCCAGTTCACCGTGACGCCGGCAACCGGCTGTCCGCCGGCATCGAGTGCGCGGACCACGAGCGAATCCGCCAGCTGGGTGCCGGCGGTCCCCGTCTGGTCGTCTCCTGACACCTTCTCCAGGCGGCTCGCCTGCCCTGCACCAGCCATGGCCGTGAACGACGCGGACACGGCGCTATTGCCCACCACGCTCGCCACCAGTGTCTGGCCGCCTGCACTGGTGCCAAGAGCCCAGCGGACCGACGCGCGGCCGTCACCGTCACTCTCGACGGTGTCGGGCTGGACGCTGCTTCCAACCGCGCCACTGCCGGGCTTGAACGTCACCTTCACCTTGGAAACGGGATGGTTTTCCGAGTCGAGCACGCGGACCACGAGCGGCTCGGCCAGCAGCGTGCCGATGGAGCCGGCCTGCCCCGTGCCGGACACGGCCTCGAGCCTGGCAGGCTCGGTGAGGTCAGGCAGCGACAGGTTGTCGCCGCCGCAGGCCAGGCACAGCACGCAAAGGGCTGCACTCGCCAGGAGAAGAAAGGGGGATCGGGACATGATGCTATCACTCTACGGCGTGCCTCAGGCGCCCGATATGGCCTACGTCACAAAACGGCACCTAAAGCTGGACGATGACTCCCGCCGTCTGGTTAATGGTCACGCCACCCGCGGTCGCCTGGAGGGTGTAAGTCTCCGGCGACGGCGCGCTGAAACCTCCGACCGCCTGCCCGTTGGCATCCGTGGCAGCAGCCGGTTGAGTAACGGTACCTCTACCCTCGGATTCCGCCAGAGTCACGGTGACGCCCTGAATCGGATTGCCAGAGGCATCGCGCACGGTCACGGTCACTGCACTCGGCGCGTCCGGCGCCACCGGCGAGTCGGCGCTTACGGTGCTCTGCCCCGCATCGGGCGATGGCGGAACGATGGCCGAGACGGCCAGTGTCTTCGAGAGCGGAAGCCCGCCTGTCGTCACAGTGAGGGTGTGGGTCCCAACACCCGTGGCCGTGTAGCTGCTCGACACAGAGCCGGTGGCATCCGTTGTTCCGGCAGGCGGCGTGAAGCTGCCGCCCATGTCGGAAGCAAAAGTGGCCGACGAATCGGCCACGGGATTTTCGAAGGCATCCTGAAAGACCGCCGCGACTGTCACGGTTTCGCCATCGGTTGCAGCAGCAGGCGTCAGCGTGAGAGTGGACTTCCCAGCGTCCGGTGCGGCGGGGACAATTGTCAGCGCTCCGGTCTGGTCTACCGGCGTATCGTTGACCTTTGCCACCAGCGTCTTGCCCTGCGCCTTCGTGGATGAGACCGTGAAAGTTGCAACGCCCGATGCATTCGTTACCTGACTAACGATCAAACTGTTTCCAGTCGGCGGAGTCATCTGGAGCGACACCGTCGCACCAGCAATCGGCTGATTCAATGTATTGCGCGCCGTCACCGCCACCTGTCGGCTCTGACCCGCGGCGAGCGTACCGGGAGTTCCGACATCGATCGACGAACTGGCCCCGCTGACTGGGGCTGCGTTCACGGTTAGCGTGGCCTGTTCCTGAAGTGAGCCGAGTGTCGCGGAAATGGTGTGGCTGCCCTCCGTGGACGGCGTGTAAGTGGTGCTGCCTTGCCCACTACCATCGAGCGCGACCGTGTTGCTGCCGAACGTGCCGGATCCACCACTGACGGCCAGGTCTACTGAGCCACTCGCAGGGTTTCCGAACTGGTCCTCGAATGTGAGCGAGACGGTAGTCGCCTCATTGGTGGTCACCGCAGTCGGGTCGGTGCTGTTCGCCCGGCGCCAGCCCGCCGCG
>DAIMFY010000002.1:15193-28798 GCA_036724295.1 Gemmatimonadales bacterium
GTGGTCACCGCAGTCGGGTTGACCGACAGAGAAGAACGGGCGTCGTCCGGAGCCGCCGCCGTGACGGTGACGGCAGGCTTGTCGTCAAGCTCAGTGCCGTTGACGGTGACGCTCACCTGATGCGAACCGGCCGTCGTCGCGGTGAACGTGAACGTGGCCTTGCCATCAGCCCCGGTGGTACCTGACGCCGGATCAAACGTCCCGCCGTTGGTTGCGCTGGGCGACACCGAAGCCCCATTGATGGCGTTGCCACCCTGATCCTTCGCAGTAACCGTGATGGTCGAGCCACCAGCAGCGCCCGCCACGAAACTCGTTGGCGATGCCGTCACGGTGCTGACAGAGGCGCTGACTGGCCCTGCGCCAAGCGTCACATCCGACGACGACACGCTGGTCTTCCCCGAGGCCGCGAAGAGCAACGAGTAGCTCCCGGGTGTACCGGTCAGCTTGAGGTCGGTAAACGTAGCCTCGCCGTTGGCGTCAGTCGTCTTGGTGAAATCTCCGCCGAGCGCCGCTCCGCTCTCGTTGACTGACACCGTAACATTGACACCGGCCTGCGCCACGGGGTTGCCCGACGCATCCTCCAGTCTGACCACCGGCTGCTGATCGAACGCCACGCCACTCTGCGCCGTCGCACTGGGCTGGCTCACGATTCCAAGCTTCGTGGAACCGCCAGCTGCGATGACAATATCGTTTGAAGAGATGCCCGTGATGCTTGGTGCCGAGAAGGCGAGCGCGTAAGTACCTGCCGGACCCGAAATGGTGAGATTGCCGAACGTGGCGCGACCATTCGATGTGGTGTTAACCGAGGCCCCGCTCAAGGAGCCACCGGGTCCGCTGGCGATCGATGCGGTAACAGTGATACCGCCGCTCGAGACCGGATTGTCATCGGCATCGAACAATTGCAGCACGGGCTGCTGCGAAAGAGGCTGGCCGCTCGTGCCGCTGGCGGCCGGCTGGGTAATGAAGCCAAGCTTGCCAGCGGAGCCCGCACTTGCCGAAGCGGTGAACGTGACAGGGCTGCCGCTCAGCCCGCTCGCGGTGGCCGTGAGCTCGTTGTTGCCGCTGCCGGCGCTGGTCCCAAGTGTCCAGCTCCCGACCGTTGCGATACCGGAAGCGTTGGTCGTCTGCGTCGCATCCGACACGCTGCCACCGCCGTTCGTGACGGCAAAGGTGACCGACACGCCGCTCACGCCGTTACCCGACCCATCCGTGACCTTGACCGAGGGCAACGGCGTAACCGGGCTCCCGACCGTGCCGCTCAGCGACGTGGATGAGTTGGCCGCGATCGTGGTCGCCGCACCTGTCGTCACGTTGAATCCACTGCTCACATCGCCGCTGAGGCCGGACGCCGAGGCAGAGAGCGTGTAGCCGGTTCCGGGCCTGTTCACTGAAAGGTCCGAGAACGTGGCAATACCACCCGACGCCGCAACGGTCCTGGTTCCCGACAACGCTGCACCCGTCGAATTGTTGCTGAGCGCGAGCGTGACATTGTTCGTGGCACTGGTCACCAGCGTGCCCTGGGCGTCCTCGATCCGCACCTTGATGGCCGGCGTGATCGCAGCGCCTGTGGCCACATTGGACGGCTGCACCGAGAACGCCAGCTTGCTGGCCGCGCCCGCGGTGACGGCTATGGCACTGCTTGGAGGCGTGCCCGAGATGTCGCTCCGGTTTGGCACACTGAAGCCGATGCTATAGCTGCCCGCAGGCCCACTGATACCAAGGTTGGTGAAGGTCGCCAGGCCGGATGCATTGGTGGACGCCGTGGTATTTCCGATGAGCGCACCACCGCCAGGATTGGAGGCCATCGCTGCCTCGACCGCGATGCCGGCCAGCGCGACCGGGTTGCCGTTCGCGTCCTGGACCTGGACCGTGGGCTGGATGGCGAAGGGTGCGCCGCTCGCTGCCGCGCTGGATGGCTGCCGGGTGATCACCAGCCTGCCAGCAGACCCGACCGTTGCGGTGGCCGCGAAGACGATCGGTGAGCCACTGAGCCCGTTGGCGGTGGCGGTCGTGGTCTGCTGGCCTGCCGTGGCGCCGAGCGTCCTGGCTACCGCGGAGCGTCCGTCAGCGCCGGTGGGGAGCGAGGTCGAGCTGACCGCGCCACCGCCGGTGAGGGACCAGGCCACCGGCACGTCGGCGACCGGGTTGCCGTTGGCATCGGTCACCCGCACCACGAGCGAATCGGGAAGCACCGAGCCGGCCACCGCGGTCTGGCCGTCGCCTGCCACCTTCACCAGCGTCGCGGCATTTGAAGCGCCTGCGGTCGCGGAGAAGACGGCCTGGAGATTGTCGGGTGCCCCATTTCCGTTGGGCTTGGCACTCACCCGCTGGGTGCCGGCTCCGGAGCCGAGGGTCCAGCTGGCGCCGGCATAGCCGCTGCCGTCGGTGGAGCTCGAGGCCGGCGCCACACTGCCGCCGCCAGCCACCACTGTCCACGCGACCGGCTGGTTGGGCACCGGCCGTCCCGCCTTGTCCAGCACCCGTACCTGGAGCGACTCGGCGAGCGCCGCGCCCACGGTGCCACCCTGATTGTTCCCGCGCGTGGCGGTGATCGAGGCAGCCGTGCCCTCGCTGGGCAGGATCAGGTCATCGCCCCCGCAGGCGATGACCAGCATCGGAACCAGGGCCGCGAGGACGGCGTGCGCGCCGCGAAAAGTGCTCATGGTGTAATAGTATACGGGATGTGGCAAGGGATGGTGGGAGGTGGGTCACAATACAAGACACGGGACACGATACCCGCGTCCCGTGTCCCGAGTCCCGCGTCCTTAATGCTGGTACGCGATCCCCAGCCCGATGGTCCCCACCCGCTCGGTGTAATCGCCGCCGGCGCCGCCGTTCAACCGATAGAAGTTGAGGTTGGCGGTCGGCACCAGGTACCACTGCCGGCCGATCCGGATATCGTAGCCCAGGCCAAGATTGGAGGCGAAACCGCCGTCGGAGATGCTGGCGCCAAAATCGTCCTCGACACTGCTCCAGCCCAGGCCGGCGCCGCCCTTCAGGAAAAAGCCATTCCGTGCCGAGGGATACAACTGCGCCACGAGGAGCACGCCACCCACAGTTTCGGTGAGGCCGCTCCGCTGGTTAACCCAGGCGTTGACCTCGCCGCCCAGGCGGAGGTGCCGACTGACGGTGCCGCCCAGCCGCAGGGCAAATTCGGGCCGCGTGAGCTGGTCGCTGTAGCCAAGGCCATCGTTGTCGAAGTTGACCGCCTCGCTGCCCGCACCCAACTCGAAGACGCCCCAGAAGCCGTGGCGCCCGGCAGCCCCAACGTCACGAATGCCGGGCCGATGCTGCGCCTGCAGGGGAACGAGCGGCAAGGCAGCGAGCAGGGCCGCGAACGCAGCGCGGCGGATCAGCGGGAGCATTGGATCCTCTCCTCAAGAAACAGGTGACCGTGCGGGGACGCCCACCGCAAAGCAAGAGCCGGGCCTTCCCGGACAGCCGCTGCTATCTTGTTGCATGCTTGCAATTTGCCCGCCTCCATCACACCAGCCAGCTGGGCTCGTCGTCCCGACTTCCGGACAGCAACGCTGATGCGATCCCGGCTGGCGCTGCCGGCGATCGCGCTCGTCGTGGCAGCAGTGTGCGTTCGCCTTGCCATCTGGCAGATCCACCGGCTGCACGAACGCCAGGCTCACAATGCCGAGGCGCTCGCCACCCTCGCCTTGCCTCGGCTCCAGCTCTCCGATACGACCTTGTCGGTGGGAGCGTACCGGCGGGCCGAAGCACGCGGTCGCTGGGACTATCAGCATGAGATCGTCCTGCGGCAGCAGACCTTTCATGGCGCGCCAGGTGTCGTGCTGGTGACGCCGTTGCTGCTCGACGGAGGGACGCGTGCCGTGATGGTCGTGCGCGGATTCGTGCCCTCGCCGGACGGAGTGACACTGCCGGAAGGAGGCGCGCCCGAGGCCGACACGGGGCATGTGCTGGGAACGACGCAGCTGATTCCTTCGCGCACCGATCGCGGACGGCCGCTCCAGCACGGTGGCGCCACGACCTGGGCTCGGCTGGACAGTACGGCGATCGCCGATCGGGTGCCGGTCCCGGTGCTGGACGTCTACGTGGTGCAGGAGGAAGACACACCCCGCAGCAGCTTTCCTCGGCGCGTGGAATTGCCGGCGCTGGACGACGGACCGCACCTGAGCTACGCCATCCAGTGGTTTGCGTTTGCGGCGATTGCGATTGGAGGAGCGGTGATCTGGCTGAAGAAGAGTCGTGGGTCGCGCGTCACGGGTCACGGGTCATGAGTCATGGCGAGCGCCCAAGGCGCGAAGCAATCGGGTAGCCGCCCACGGATGCGCACGCGACCCGATTGCTTCGTCGGCTCCGCCTCCTCGCAATGACGCGTCAACGGTCGACGTGCGACCTGCGACTTGCCACTTACGACTCACGACACCCCAGTTCCGTCGAGCTCCTGGATCGTCGCCGTGCTCGGCTTCGCCGTCTGCTGCAGCTGCCTTGCCACCGCCTCCGCCTGATGGAACACCCGCAGCACATTTTTTCCCGCCAGCTTGGCCAGGTCTGCGTCGCTCCAGCCCCGGTGGATCAGCTCCGCAAAAATCACGGGATACGATGAGACATCCGGCAAGCCGTCCGGCGTACTGGTAATGCCATCGTAATCGGCGCCGATGCCCACGTGATCAACGCCTGCCACGTCGCGGACGTGCTCGATCACGTCGGCCACGTCCTTGACGGTCGCATGCGGACGAGGGTGTGCGGCCATCCACGCACGCCGCGCCTGGCGTCGCACCGAATCAGGCGCCGTGCGCATTTCGCTGAGTGCGGCGTCGGCCTGGTCCTGCCACGCCTTGACCGCCCTGGACACGAACTCCGGCACCACCGGCACCATGACCACGCCGCCATTCTGCTTGAGCCGGGCGAGAATTGAATCCGGCACATTGCGCGGGTGATCCACGATGGCGCGCGCGCCCGAATGGGAAAAGATCACCGGAGCCCGCGTGGCGTCGAGTGCGTCGCTCATGGTACCGGCGGAGACGTGGGCCAGGTCTACCAGCATGCCCAGCCGGTTCATCTCCCGCACCACTTCCTTGCCGAACGGGGTGAGCCCACCATGCTTCGCGCTGTCGAGCGCGGCATCGGCCCAGTCGAGTGTCACGTTATGGGTCAGCGTCATGTAGCGAACGCCGAGTGCGTAATAGGCGCGAAGAGCCCCGAGGGAATTCTCGATGGCGTGGCCACCTTCCATGCCCATGAGCGACGCGATCTTGCCATTCTTGAATTCGCGCTCGATGTCGTCGGCGGTGTACGCGGGCGCGAGCTTGTCGGGATACATGGCGATCATCCGCCGGGCGATGTCAATCTGCTCCAGCTGGGCCATGGCAAACCGGCCACCGTCGAGATCGCCCGGGATATAGACCGACCAGAACTGCCCCCCGATGTGCCCCTCCGCAAGCCGCGCGAGGTCGGTGTGGCCGGCGGTCGTCTTCCTGAGGTCGTAGGCCGCCACGTCGTGCGGATGCTCGCGGTTGGTGCGAATCTCCCACGGCAGGTCGTTGTGCCCGTCGATGAGCGGCGTCGAGGCGAGCAGCTTGCGCGCGTGCTCGAGAGCGGGATCAGGACTTTGAGCCACGAGTGGAGTGGTGAGGACGGACAAGACGGACAGGGCGGACAGGATGGACAGGTTGCGCATGTTCCCTCATCGGGTTGCTGGGTCAGCTTTCATGCCGATCGAGGCTGCGGCCGATCTGGATCAGCTCGGGTCGCGAGATGAATTCGGGACAGATGGTCTGGTCGAACTCGTAGGGGCCGCCGTGCTCGGCATCGCGCCAGGGAAAGAGGCGGCAGACCCTTGGATAGTAGTGCCGGTCGTGGATGAGGCACACGTTGTCCTGCAGGAATGCGCAGCGTCCATTGCGGATTCTGGTACGCCATTCACCCCAGCGGGTCTGGTAGACGTAGGCATCGCCGAACTCGGCGAGCATTGCTGCTGCTTCGGCATCGGTTACCGTCGCGCCCCAGCTGCAGCAGTTGGAGCGGTGAGGACAGGGGTAGCACGGCAGGTCGGGCGGCTCGGTCATCGTGCGGCGCCAGCCACCTCGGCCAGCACCGGGCCATCTACCGGTTCCGTCGGTGCGGCGCCAACGATGCGGGCAAGGGTCGGCCCGATGCTCGTGGTGCGTATGGCCCTGTCATAGCTGTGATGGGCAATGCCCGGTCCCATGAAGAGAATCGGCACGGTGGCATCCTGCTGTGATGGCGTCCCGTGCGTGGCCATGCCGCTGGAGGACCAGATATAGCCGGGCTTGAGCACCACAGCCACGAGCCAGCCGAAGTCGGGCGGCAGCTGTCGCCGCCAGCGGTGCACGACCAGATCGCTGTCGCTGCCGGCGGCCAGCGTCGCAGGCGTGAAAACCCGCGCCACTTCGGGGCGCGCGGACAATGCCCTGGCCAGCGCCGCGCCGATGCTATCGACATCGATGCCACGCGAGCGCATCGCGGCCACGTTCGCAGCGATGAGGCCCGATTCATCGCTGACATCAAAATCGGTGTGCCAGCGCTGTTCCAGCGCGCGCACCTCCGTCCGCCACGACGGCAGCAACTTGCTCATGACAGCATTGCCGGCCGGCGCGTGCTTCACGTCGCGTGTGTAGTCGGTGATGGAGCCACCACCGTGGTCGGCGGTGAGCGCGACGACGGTGTGTTGTGACGGAACCATGGTGCCGAGCGAATCGAGAAACCAGCCGAGGGCGCGGTCGAGGCGAACGATCTGATCGTGCATCTCTCGGGAATCGGGGCCCCATGCGTGGCCGATCGCATCGGTGGCCGAGAGCGAGACCACCAGGAGATCGGGCGAGCCGCGGGTGCCGAGATGGAGCTGGTGCGCGCCCTCGAGTGCGAGGTCGAGCGTGAGCGAGTCCATGAACGGTGTGTCAGTGATTCCGCCGGCCAGGCGTGCACTGTCGGTGGAGAGCAGGTGCGGGAAGTGGGTGTCCTTCCCGCGATTCTCGAAGGCGAAGGTATCGGGCTCGGCGTAACGGCCCTCCGGCAGGGCCAGCGTCCAGCTCTTGCCGGCGAGCTTCATGATCCCGTGACGGCTGTTCCACGAGGCGACCCACGTGGGCAGCGTATCGCGATACCAGGTGCTGGTGCTGAAGGTGGTGTTGTAGGCGTACCAGAAGACGTTGGCGCGGGCGCGGCCGATGGGAAGAATGGCTCCTCGGTCCTTGCGCGAGACGGAGAGCGCCACGGTGTTCGAGTCGCGCGCCAGCATCCAGTCAAAGAGCGCGGTACCCCGGAATTTGGCGGGTGAAGCGCCGGTCGCCCTGGGCGCCCCGATGATTGGGGAGGCTGGATCAGGCACGCCGCGGGAGTTGGAGACGATATTGGTGCTGGCGGGCTCGCGGCCGGAGAGGACGGTCGAATGGCCGGGCGCCGTGAGCGTCATGGCGTGGTCCTGCATCCCGTGCAGGAAGACGGCGCCGTGGTCGTAGAGCCGCCGCAGGCCACCGGAGAGATCGTCGTGGAAGCGGGTGAAGTACTCGGAATGCATCTGGTCCACGACGATCATCACGACGAGGTCAATGTCGTTGTCCGTGGAATCGGCGGCGGCGGGCGCGCCGAGAGCGGGCCGGGTTGCCAGGAAGGCAAGCGCGGCGCAGAGGGCGAGCGAGTGTCTGAGCATGCAGGGAACTTAGCGAAGCCAGCGGAAGGCTGAAAGCTGAGAGCGGAAAGCTGAAAGCAAAAAGCTGAAGGCCTTTAGCCTTCAGCCCTTCATGCACCGCGTAGGAATCGAACCTACAACCTTGGGATTAAGAGTCCCCTGCTCTGCCAGTTGAGCTAGCGGTGCGGGTGGCGGCGAGCCGCCATAGCCCCAACGGGAATCGAACCCGTCTCTCGACCTTGAAAGGGTCGTGTCCTAACCGATAGACGATGGGGCCGGATTTCCCGCTCGTGTGCGGCCCGGCATCCGAGCCTGCCGCCTCTCTCTATCTATAGCGCTAACGGGATTCGAACCCGTGTACCAGCCTTGAGAGGGCTGTGTCCTAGGCCACTAGACGATAGCGCCGTTTATCCGTCGTAAGTCATAGGTCGTACGACTTACGACCTACGACTCCCTCACAGGCCCGGAGGGAATCGAACCCCCAACCCCCGGTTTTGGAGACCGGTGCTCTACCAATTGAGCTACGGACCTCTGATGCCGCCGCAGCGCGCCCGGCAGGCCAGGCGCCACCACTTCCGAAGGGTGGCTGAGGGGACTCGAACCCCCGGCCTCCTGAGCCACAGTCAGGCGCTCTAACCGGCTGAGCTACAGCCACCACGCCGGGCTCCGAAAAGCCCGTAGAACTCGGGAAGATACGAGGCGCCACGGGGTTGGGTCAAGGCCAGAACTGCGCCGCCAGCGCGCTCCAGCCATCCCAGGCGGGAATTCCGCGGCCGTCAATTTCAGCCACGGAAACCAGCCCTCGCGCTGCATTGAGCACCGCCACCGGACGGCCGTGCAGCCGGCCGAGATCCACTTCCTCCTCCACGATTCCAGCGTCCAGCATCATGCCAAGCCGCGCCCGGGCCACGCTCCTGAGCACGCCCGACGAGAGCGGCGGCGCTCCGACCCTGCCATCCTCCCGCTGCCAGACGATGGCCCACCGCGAGGCCTCCCGGACCAGGCCGTCAACCGAAAGCAGCAGGGCGTCGTCGGCGCCAGCCGCCCGGGCTTCAGCGAATGCCGCATCAAACGGTTCACGCAAGTCGGTCTTCCAGGAATAGCCCGGGTGAGGAACCACGGAGGCGCAGAGGGAAAGCGACGCAGGACTCGAGGACGCGCGACTCGTGACTGCAACGCCGTTCGGATGAATTTCACACCGGACGATCCGATCTTCCCCACCCGCCGGCTCCGGTGGCACTGCGACATCCAGCCCCAGTGCCACAGAGGCAGCGCGGACACGCGCTACATGCAGTCCCCACAACGGTGCGCGACCACCCATGACGCGCACCGTCTCGATCAACGCCGTCATGGCGCCGGGGCGACACGCGCCAGCACCCGTGCGCTCCGTGCCTCCATCCACGTCCGGATCGTGGTCGCGCCAAAGATGATGACCGCGCCGACGATGGCCCACGCACTCGGCTGCTCCCCCAGCACCATCCAGGCCCACACCGGATTCAGCGCCGGCTCCACCAGGAGCAGCAGCGACGCCTCGAACGCCGGCACGCCCTCGATCCCCTTGGCCAGGAACATGTACGCCACGCCGATCTGCACTACGCCGAGATAGGTGACCACGCCCCAGTCGACGAGGGAGGCGCCGCTGACCGGGAGCGCGGCTGGCAGCACCAGCAGGAATACCAGCGCGTTCCCCGTCACCATGGCCGCCATCTGCGATCCGCGCTCGGGCCCGCGCGCGAGCCAGCGCAGTCCCATGACGGTCAGCGCATAGGTGAGGCCGGTGAGCGCGGCCAGGATGTTGCCGGTGCGGGGATCCGGCGCGGTGGCCAGCGGCACTTGCCGCGTGACAAAGAACAGGACCATCCCCACCGCAATGGCCACCATGAACCAGAGATCCTTGAGCCGGATCGGTTCCTTGAGAAGAAGCGGCGCCAGCAGCAGGATGTAGAGTGGCGCCGTGCTCTGCAGGTAGATGGTGTTGGCCGAGGTGGTGAGCTTGTTGGCAAGGACAAAGAGGAGCAGGGTCGCGGCATACGTCACGCCCACGGCCATCGAGCGCCAGGTGTAGCCGCGCCGCGCCGCCGGCAGCAGGAGGAACAGCGTGAGCGCCGCGATCCCCGACCGGAAGCCTGCGACCTGATAGCCGGTAAGCGAGGCTGCCTTGATGGCAGCACCGCCGGTGGAGAAGAGCGCGGCCGCCAGGACCAGCTGCAACCGCGCCGCGTTGGAGCGCAGCATGCGCTATGGCGCCCCGACGTTATGTCGCTTCAGGGCGGCCCGTACCTGGTCCAGCGGCACCGCGTCCGCACGGCCACTGCGACTCTCAACGGTCGTGGCCATGAAGAGCGAATTATAGATCGCCTCCTCCGTCGCCTCGGCCACTGCCTCGAACAGCGACGACATGGCGTCATTGTCGAAATCGCTGACCTGGCGTATCGGTCCTTCACCCGTCCGCCGCACCGACTCGGCGGTCGAGAAGGCGATCACGTAGTCGCCCGAGCCATTGGACCCGTAACCACCGGTGCGGCCCAGTCCCATGAGCGCGCGCGACGCCATGCGGCGAAGATTCCGGTCGGAAACCGGCGCATCGGTGGCCACCACAATCATGATCGAGCCATCGGCGGCGTTCCGCCGGCCCCCCGGAGGAGGCGGGCGCCGCAGTTCCTTCCACATCGGCACGCCCATCACGGTGAACGCGCCGCCGAAGTTGCTCTGCACCAGGACGCCCACCGTGTACGGGCGGCTTGCGGCCGCCTCATCCCGCACCGGGGCACCCCCTTCCACCCGCCGAGAAGACGTCCCGATCCCTCCCTTCCACCCGAACGCAATCGTGCCCGTGCCCGCACCGACGCTCCCTTCCTCCACCTTTCCGGTGTCGGCCGAGGTGAGTGCCTTGACGACGTCTTCGGCGCGGATTGGTCGTTCACGGATGTCGTTCAGGGATCCATCATTAGTCTCACCGACGACCGGATTGATGGAGCGCACGCGCTCCATGCCGGGCTGGTGCAGGAGGTAGTCGACCATCGCATCGGCGGCACGCCAGACACAAAGCGTGCAGGTGAGGAGAATCGGGGTTTCCAGTTCCCCAAGTTCCTGCACCTGGGTGACACCGAGCAGCTTGCCGAAGCCGTTGCCCACCACGATCGCGGCCGGCACGCGCGAGAAAAATGCATTCTCACTATGCGGCACGATGGCCGTAACGCCGGTCCGGATCGAGTCGCCCACAACACGGGTCACCTGCCCTACGCGCACGCCGGGCACGTCGGTGATGGCGTTGTTCGGGCCGGGCGTGAGCCGCCCGGGCGCCACGCCCAGGTCGCGGGCGCGGGCGCGTTGCTGGGCACGGAGGGCTGCGGGAAGCACCAGTGCGACCACCAGCGCGCCTAACGCCACACGCCGAACGCCGAACGAGCGATGACCGACGACCGATGACCGACGACTCATATTTTCAGCTCCTCCAGATCCCTGAACAGTTCCAGTGCCGCCGGATTGGCCAGCGCATCCACATTGGCCACGGGCCGGCCGTGAATCACGTTGCGCACGGCGAGCTCGGTAATCTTGCCGCTGATGGTTCGCGGTATGTCGGCCACCTGCACGATACGTCGGGGCACGTGGTGCGGCGAAGTGGCGGCCCGGATGCGCTGGCGTATCTGCTCGCGCAACGCGTCATCCAGCGTGATCCCGTCGCGCAGCCGCACGAACAGCACGATGCGAGTGTCGTCCTCCCACTCCTGCGCCACCACCAGACTCTCCACCACGTCCGGCAGCTGCTCCACCTGGCGGTAGATCTCCGCCGTGCCGATGCGGACGCCGCCGGGGTTGAGGGTCGCGTCACTGCGGCCGTAGATGGTGAGGCCATCGTGTTCGGTGAGCTCGGCCCAGTCGCCGTGGCGCCACACGTTGTCAAACATGGCGAAATAGGCGTCATGATAGCGGGACCCGTCGGGGTCATTCCAGAACCGGACTGGCATGCTGGGAAACGGCCGGGTGCAGCAGAGCTCGCCGGCCTCGCCGCGCCGGACCCGAACCGGCTTCCCTTCGCCGTCAGCCTGCAGGATTTCCACCGCCATGCCGAGCCCGCGCGTCTGGAGCTCACCCCGCCAGACCGGCGCAATCGGATTGCCCAGCGCAAAGCAGGAGATAATGTCGGTGCCCCCGCTGATGCTGGCCAAGTGCACGTCCTGCTTCACGTCCCGGTAGACATAGTCGTAGCTGTGCTCGGCCAGCGGGCTGCCAGTGGAAAGGATGGTCCGGAGCGCGCCGATGTCATGACTTCGCGCCGGCGCGAGCCCTTCCTTCTCCGCCAGCGCCAGGTACTTGGCGCTGGTGCCGAACACGGTCACGCCCTCGGCCGCCGCCATGTCCCAGAGCTGCGCCTTGCCGGGACTCATCGGCGCCCCGTCGTAGAGCACCACCGTTGCTCCCAGTGCCAGGGACGACACCAGCCAGTTCCACATCATCCACCCGCAAGTGGTGAAGTAGAAGATGCGATCGCTGCGAGTCAGGTCGGTGTGGAGCGCCAGCTCCTTGAGGTGCTGGATGAGGGTGCCGCCGGCGCCGTGCACCATGCACTTGGGCAGCCCCGTCGTTCCCGACGAGTACATGACGTAAAGCGGGTGATCAAAGGGAAGCCGGGTGAACGCGGGCTCGGAGAGCCCCTGGTGACCAGAAAGAAAGTCGGACCAGAGGATGGCACCTGGCACCTCATCCAGCCTTGGCGCCGGCGAGAGGTACGGAACGACCACGGTGCGTTCGATGGCGGGAATCGCCTCGCTTACGGCGCGCACCCGATCGAGCAGGTCGATGCTCTTGCCGGCGTAGCGATAGCCATCCACGGTCACCAGCACGCGCGGCGCAATCTGCCCGAACCGGTCCACCACACCCTTTACCCCGAAATCGGGAGAGCAGGACGACCAGACGGCACCCAGCGACGCGGCACCGAGCATGGCAATGATGGTCTCGGGAAGATTGGGCAGGTAACCGGCCACGCGATCGCCCTGCGTGACGCCGGCGGTGGCGAGCGCCGCCGCGGTGCGCGCCACCTGCACGCGCAATTCGGCGAAGGAGAGACACGACTGCCGGCCCAGCTCGTTCCAGAAGACGATTGCGTCCCGGCCGTCATCGTATCGCAGAAGGTTTTCGGCGAAGTTGAGACGGGCCCCGGTGAACCACAGGGGCCCCTGCGAAGAATCGGGCGGCGCCATGCGGTCGAGTCCCACCACAACGCGCTCCCAGGGCAGCCCCGCGCCGCGGTCCTCCGCGACGACGCCGCAGAACCTCCAGACGGCGGGCCAGAACGCCTCGGGATGTTCCACCGACCAGCGCCAGAGTGCCGCAAAGTCGGGAACCGGTGCTCCCGCCGTGCGGCACTCCGCGATGAACCGGGTGAGGTTGGCCCGCTCAACCCGCTCGGGTGATGGTAGCCAGACCGGCGCGGTCAATGGCTCAGGACGTGGGCGGGTTGAACTGCGCGTGCTGCTGGTCTACCCAGCTGCGGTGATAGGACTCGTCCTCGATTCCCGTCGCCGCCCTGGCCACATGCAGCGGCCGGAACGAATCCATCATGACGGCCAGCTCGTTGGTGAACTTGGCGCCGATGCTCGCCTCGGCCCTGCCCGGATGCGGGCCATGAGGCAGGCCATCGGGATGATGGGTGATGCTGCCGTACTCGATCCCCTTCCGGCTCATGAACTCGCTCGACGCGTAGAAGAGCACCTCGTCCGAGTCCACGTTGCTGTGGTTGTACGGGGCCGGCACCGCGTTCTCGTCGAAGTCGTAGGGCCGGGGACAGAAGCTGCAGATGACGAAGCCGTCCCCCTGGAAGGTCTGGTGCACCGGCGGCGGCTGATGGATGCGGCCGACGATCGGCTCGAAATCGTGAATGTTGAAGATCCAGGGATAGAAATAGCCGTCCCAGCCAACCACATCGAATGGATGGTGGTCGAGGATCAGCTCATTGATGGCGTTGTACTGCTTGACCAGGATGC
>DAIMFY010000003.1:0-28420 GCA_036724295.1 Gemmatimonadales bacterium
CGTGGACCTCGCGTGACGGGGCCAACGGACTGTCGTTACATTTTCTCGATGTAGGGCAGGGCGACGGTGCCGTTATCCGCACACCGCATGGGCGCTGGATCCTGGTGGACGCGGGACCGCGCTCCGCCTCATCGGACGCTGGCAAACGGGTCGTAGCGCCGTTTCTTGCGCGGGAGCGGGTTCGGCAGCTCGACGTCGTGGTCATCTCGCATGCGCATGCGGACCACGTAGGTGGTGCCTCCGCAGTGCTCGACCGCGTGGATGCAGGGATAGTGATCGAGCCGGGCGAGCTGGTGGCCGATCCGGTTTACACCGACTTTCTCTCGGCGGTGGCGGCTGATGGCGCGCAGTGGCGCCCGGCCCGCGCCGGGATGCACTTCGAACTGGACAGCGTGCGCTTCACCGTTCTCCATCCTGACACGGCGTGGAGCGGCTGGGGGCTGGACCTGAACGAAGACTCGGCGGTCCTGCTGGTGGAATACCGCGGCTTCCGCGCACTGCTCGCGGGCGACGCGGGCTTCCCAGTGGAATCACTGCTCGAGGGTAGCGTCGGACCGGTGGACCTGCTCAAGGTGGGCCACCATGGGAGCCGCTGGGCCAGCGGGGACAGCTGGCTTGCGGAGCTGCAGCCGGAGGTTGGTATCGTGAGTGTCGGACTCAACCGCTACGGGCATCCGAGTCCCGAGGCGATGCAGCGCCTGGAAGGGCATCATGTGGCCGTCTGGCGGACCGACCGCGACGGCTCGATCACCGTGACCACCGATGGACGCCGTGTCAGCGTCGCAGGCCGGAATCGCCGGGGCGACTATTCCACCCACGCCGAGGAGATGGAGCCGTGATCACCAGCGCGACGACCATCGAACGGTTCATTCTCGACCAGGAAGATCGCTATCCTGAAGCCACGGGCGAGCTGTCCAACCTGCTGTATGACATTGCGCTCGCGGCCAAGATGATTGCCGCCGCGATTCGCCGCGCCGGCCTGGTGGACATCCTGGGCAGCGCCGGCAGCGGCAATGTCCAGGGGGAGGAGCAGCAGAAACTCGACGTCCTGGCCAACGAGATCATCAAGAACAGCCTGAGCCACACCGGCCGGGTCTGCGTGATGTGCTCCGAGGAAGAGGGCGACATCATCCAGGTCCCGGCGCAGTTCGAGGCCGGCAAATACGCCGTGATGTTCGATCCGCTCGACGGCTCGTCCAATATCGACGTGAACAGCGCGGTAGGAACCATCTTCAGCGTCTACCGTCGCGTCTCGATGGAGGGCCGGGGAACGGTCGAGGACGTGCTGCAGGCCGGCTGCCATCAGGTTGCGGCGGGCTACGTCATGTACGGCTCGAGCACCATGATGGTATACACGACGGGGCAGGGGGTGCACGGCTTTACGCTCGACCCTACCATCGGTGAATTCCTGCTCAGCCATCCCCGCATCGTCATTCCACGCGTGGGCAAGTACTACAGCGTCAACGAAAGCAATTTCGCCCGCTGGGACCGGGCCACGCAGATCGTGGTGCGAGGGTTCCACGGAGACCGGCCGGACGAGATCAAGGGCAAGAACTCTCGCTACATCGGATCGCTGGTGGCCGACTTCCATCGCAACCTGATCGCCGGTGGCATCTTCCTGTACCCCGCCGACACCAGGAATCCGCGCGGCAAGCTGCGGCTGATCTACGAAGCGGCACCCATGGCGTTCATCGCGGAACAGGCCCAGGGCTCCGCCACTGACGGCCTCAACCGGATACTCGACATCGTGCCCACCGCGCTGCACCAGCGGGTCCCGCTGGTCATCGGCTCTCGCGAGGACGTGGGATACGTGGCGGACACGCTGCGACGGCTTCGCATCGAGCCGCGCCCAGCAGGGCCACTCGCCGCCCCCGTGCTGTGAAGAAGTTCTTCGACGCCGGCGACCTGGGCGGAGACCCTCGCACGGAGCTGGGCCAGCCGGGCGCATTCCCGTTCACGCGCGGCGTCTATCCGGGGATGTACACGGAGCGGCTCTGGACCATGCGCCAGTATGCCGGGTTCGGCACGGCGGAAGAAACCAACGCCCGATTCCGGAGCCTGCTCGCCAGCGGCCAGACCGGACTCTCCACCGCCTTCGACCTGCCGACCCAGATGGGCTACGACTCCGATCATCCCATCGCCCAGGGCGAAGTGGGCCGAGTCGGGGTGGCGATTGATACCGTGGACGACCTGGCCGACCTGTTCCGTGGGATCGCCCTGGACCAGGTCTCGACTTCGATGACCATCAATGCCACCGCCGCCATCCTGCTCGCGATGTACATCGTCGTGGGGGAGGAGCAGGGCGTCGACCGGCAGCAGCTTGCCGGCACCGTCCAGAATGACATCCTCAAGGAATATGTCGCGCGCGGTACGTACATCTATCCGGCGGCTCCCTCCCTCCGCCTCACCGCTGATGTGTTCCGGTTCGTGACCGGCGAGAGCATGAACTTCAACCCGATCTCCATCAGCGGTTACCACATGCGGGAAGCGGGTGCCACCGCGGTGCAGGAGATCGGGTTCACGCTGGCCAATGCGCTGGAGTATGTCCGCGTGGCCCACGAGGCGGGCCTTGACGTGGATGCGTTCGGCCCGCGGCTCTCGTTCTTTTTCGCCAGTCACAATGACCTGTTCGAGGAAGCAGCCAAGTTCCGCGCCGCCCGGAGACTGTGGGCCCGCCTCATGCGCGAGCGCTACAACGCCAGCGATGCCGCCTGCCGCCTTCGCTTCCACACCCAGACTGGCGGCGTCACGCTGCAGGCGCAGCAGCCACTCAATAACGTGGTGCGCGTCACCGTGCAGGCGCTCGCCGCCGTGCTCGGCGGCACGCAATCGCTCCATACCAACGGTTACGACGAAGCGCTGTCCCTGCCCACAGAGGCCTCGGCCACCCTGGCGCTCCGCACCCAGCAGATCCTCGGCTATGAGAGCGGCACGGCACACACCGTGGATCCCCTCGGGGGCAGCTACTACGTGGAACATCTCACCGATGAGCTCGAGCAGGGCGCGCGCGCGCTGATCGAGGCGATTGATGGGGAGGGCGGCGCTGCGGCGGCGATCGAGGCGGGCTACTTCCAGAAGGCCATCGCCGAGAGCGCCTGGACGCAGCAGCAGGCGCAGGAGCGCGGCGACCAGGTCGTAGTCGGAGTCAACCGCTTCACCGATGCGTCGCCGTTGCCGGAGGTCACGCTACCCGATTTCAGCGCCCTGGCCCAGCATCAGGTCGACCGGCTCGAGCGGGCCCGCGCCGCTCGGAACCCGGCCGCGGTCGGGCAGCGCCTTGAGACACTCCGGAGCGCAGCGACAGCGCCGGAGGGCGTGCTCATGCCCGAGATTCTTGAGTGCGTCCGCGTCCGGGCCACGATCGGTGAAATGAGTGATGTGTTGCGGGAGGTGTGGGGGGAATACGGAGGGGCTTAGGGATCAGGGGTTCAGGGATCGCGGATTGCGAGGCTCCGCGACCCGCGACCCGCGACCCTCACGCCCCAAGATATACGCCTCTCTTGAGTCGCCCGCGCGCTTCCGCTAACTTTGCTGGTTGCCTTCAGTTAGCACCAACGAGATCAAGGGAACCAATGCCCACGTACGAATATCGCTGCTCCAATGGCCACGTCTTCGACAAGCGCCAGAAGATCAGCGACCGGCCTGCCACCCGGTGCCCCCAGTGCGGGGCGCCTGCCACGCGCCAGATTTCCGGTGGCGCTGGGCTGGTCTTCAAGGGCTCCGGGTTCTACATCACTGACTACGGCAAAGACGGGAAAGGCCCCGCCAAGCGGCCCACCGAAGGTTCCAGCGGCGAGAAGGGCGAGAAAGCTCCCGCCAAGACGTCCGAGGCCAAGCCCGCCGGTCCGTCCAAGGATTCCAGCCGAAAGTCGGACGAGTGACCGACACGCTCCGGGACGCGCTGCACCGGGCAGCCGGCCGCCTCGGCGCGCCCGATGCCGAGTTTGTGGTCGAGCGTCCGCGCGACGCGGGCCATGGGGATTTCGCTACCAATCTCGCCATGGTCGTGGCGCGCTCACGGCGGGTGAACCCCCGTGCTGTCGCGCAGGAACTCCTCGACCTCCTGGAACTTCCCGCCGGCCTCGTCTCACGCACCGAGATTGCCGGTCCCGGCTTCGTCAACTTCTGGCTGAGCGACCTGCACCTGGCAGATGAGCACACGCGCATCCTCGCCGAGGGCGCGCGGTACGGCCGCAGCTCGAACATGGCGGGCCAGCGGGTGAACGTGGAGTTCGTCTCGGCCAACCCTACCGGCCCGCTGCACGTGGGTCACGGGCGCGGCGCCGCGCTGGGTGACGGCATTGCCGCCTTGCTTGAGTGGGTCGGGGCCGAGGTGGTGCGCGAGTTCTACGTGAATGATGCCGGGGTGCAGATCGATCGGGTGGCCGAGAGTCTCTGGGCCCGGGTGCAGCAGCAGGTGGGACGCGAGGCCGCCATTCCCGAGGGTGGCTATCACGGCGAATACCTCGCGGAGGCCGCCGAGACCGTACTGGCGCAGGAGGGGACGGGATTCGCGGATTTACCGGCGACGGAAGGGATTGCCCGCTGCCGCCGCATGGCCGTGGCCATGCAGCGGGCGGAGCAGGATCGGGACCTCGCCGATTTCGGCGTGCATTTTGACGTGATCAGTTCGGAGCAGGCCATTTACGACCGCGGCGACGTGAGCCGCACGCTCGAGCGCCTGGCGGAGCAGGGCCTCACATTCGAACGGGACGGCGCCCTCTGGTTTCGGACCAGCGATTTTGGCGATGACCAGGATCGCGTGCTGCGGAAGCAGGATGGATCCTACACCTACTTCCTGCCTGACATCGCCTACCACGTGGAAAAATTCTCCCGTGGCTTTGGCCGGCTGATCGATGTCTGGGGCGCGGATCATCACGGCTATATCCCGCGGGTGCGCGCGGCGCTTCGCGCGCTCGGCCACCCCGACGAGCAGTTTCACGTGGCGCTGGTGCAGCTGGTCAAGGTGGTGCGGGGTGGCGAGGAAGTGAAGATGTCCAAGCGCGCGGGCACGTTCATCACGCTTCGCGACCTGCTCGACGAAGTGGGCCCCGACGCCGCGCGCTATTTCTTCCTCATGCGGAAGGGTGACACTCCGCTCATTTTCGACGTGGAGCTGGCGCGGCGCCAGACCGACGAGAACCCGGTTTTCTATGTGCAGATGGCGCATGCCCGACTCTCGGGCATCTTCCGCACTGCCGACCTCGCTCCCGATGCCGTCAGTGGGACAATCGAGCTCGCGCAGCTGCCGGCGCCGCAGGATACCGAGCTCCTGAAGAAGCTGGCAGCCTTTCCCGAAACGGTGGCGCGGTCGGCGGCCGAGGACGAGCCACACCGGATCTGCGTCTACCTCGAAGAACTCGCGACCGTCATCCACGGCTGGTATCACCATACTCGCACAGTGGGCGAGCCCGCGGAGATCGAGCGGAACCGCCTGCTGCTGGCCCGGGCTGCGCGCATTGTGCTGGCCAATGGGCTCACCCTCCTGGGCCTCTCAGCCCCCGACCGGATGTGACCTGATGAGCCTGCTTGTTGTCGGCAGTGTGGCGCTGGATTCCGTCTATACCCCGTTCGGTGAAACCGCCGATGCCCTGGGCGGCTCGGCCGTGTACTTCAGCGTCGCGGGTGCCCTGCTGCACCCGGTCCAGGTGGTCGGCGTAGTGGGCGACGACTTTCCCATGGACGAACTCGAGCGCCTCGCCCCGCGTGGCATTGACTGGCGAGGTGTGGAGCGCGCCAAGGGCGAGAGCTTTCGCTGGAAGGGGAAATACTCCTACGACCTGCAGAGCCGGGAGACCCTGGAAACGCGCCTCGGTGTCTTTGCGAGTTTCCAGCCCAAGCTGCCCGAGACCGCACGCGGGGCGAAGTTCATCTTCCTCGGCAACATCGATCCCGAGCTGCAGCTCGGCGTGCTGGAACAGATCGAAGCGCCGGAGCTGGTGGCCTGCGATACCATGAACTACTGGATCCAGAGCAAGAAGCCGGCGCTCATGCAGCTGCTGGAACGGGTCGACCTGCTCATGGTCAATGACGGCGAGGCGCGCGAGCTGTCCGGCGACTGGAATATCCACCGGGCCGGCCGCTGGATTCTTTCGCGCGGTCCCAAGCGGGTGGTCATCAAGCAGGGCGAATATGGCGCCCTGCTCATGGACAGGGATCACACTTTTTACGCGCCGGCGTACCCGCTGGAAGAGGTCTTCGATCCCACCGGCGCAGGAGACTCCTTCGCCGGTGGATTCATGGCCTACCTCGCGCAGCATGGTGCCGTTTCCGATGAGAACCTGCGGCGAGCCATGATCTACGGCGCTGCGATGGGGTCGTATGCCGTGTCGCAATTCGGCATCCGGGGCTTCGATGATCTCACCGCCCACGACGTCGAAGCGAGAGCACGCGCGTTCCGCGCGTTGACCCACGTCGAGCTGCCGGACCCCGTCGGATGACCGAACGGCAGTATGCGGCGGCCGGCGTGGACCTGGCGCAAGCGGAGCGCGCCAAGCAGCGCATTGCGCGGGCGGTCGCCGGTACCCGCACCAGTCTCTCACTGGGAGAGGTCGGGGCCTTCGGCGGAATGGTTCGAGTGCCGGCCGGACTGCGCCAGCCTGTCATGGTGATGAGCACCGACGGCGTGGGCACCAAGGTGCTGGTCGCCCAGCAGGCCGGCCGCTTCGGCACGGTCGGTGAAGATCTTGTCAATCACAGCGTCAACGACATCCTCGTGCACGGCGCGCGCCCGGTGGCGTTCATGGACTATATCGCCGGTGCCGGGCTCGCCGAAGATGTGCTGGCCGCGATCGTCGAAGGCGTGGCGCGTGGCTGCCGCAACCACGACATGGCGCTCGCCGGTGGCGAGACGGCCCAGATGCCCGGGCTCTACCAGCCCGGCCACTTTGACCTCGCTGGCACGATCATCGGGATGGTGGAGGAAGAGGAGGCACTCCACGGTGACCGGATCGTGGAGGGCGACCTGCTGCTGGGATACGCCTCCACCGGCCTGCACACCAATGGCTTCACCCTTGCCCGCCATGTGCTGTTCGACAAGGCCGGGCTGCAGCTGGACGATGCGCTTCCTGGCACCGATCAATCGGTCGCGGACGCCTTGCTCGCGGTACACCGGAGCTACGCGGCCGCACTCAGGCCGGTGCTGTCGCTGGTGCATGGCATCGCGCACATCACCGGCGGGGGAATTGGCGGGAACCTGGTGCGAATCCTGCCCTCTCGTGTTGCCGCAGTGGTCGAGCCGTCGAGCTGGCCCATGCCGCCACTGTTTTCGTACCTGCAGGCCGCCGGCGCCATCAGCACCGGCGAGATGCGCGACGTCTTCAATCTCGGCGTCGGCCTGATCGCGGTGCTTCCCGGTGAGGCGGAGCCGGAGGTGCGCGCCGCAGCCGAGCACGCCGGCGTCGCGACATGGAGGATTGGCCGCATCGTGCCCGGCGTTCCATCCGTCAGCTTTGCCGATTAGCATGAGTCGCCAGCTGAACGCCTCGCTCGAAGCACACGACGACACCGCCGGCAGCACCTCTAACAGCGCTGGCCTTCAGCCGGGCGTCTGATATGGACACACAGGCGGCGATGGAGCACGCCCTCAGTCTCGCGTGGCGAGGCTGGGGGCGTGTTCATCCCAACCCGATGGTTGGCGCCGTGCTGCTGCGCGATGGCGCCGTGGTCGGTGAGGGATGGCACGCAGAGTTCGGTGGCCCGCATGCCGAGCGCGTGGCCCTGGAGCAGGCCCGCGACGCCGCGCGCGGCGCCACCCTGGTGGTCACGCTGGCGCCCTGCCGGCATCACGGCAAGCAGCCGCCGTGCACCGACGCCATCATCGCGGCGGGAATTTCCCGCGTCGTCATGGCGTTGGACGATCCGAATCCCGAAGCCGCCGGCGGCGCCGAGGTGCTGGCGGCAGCCGGCATCCTTGTCGAGCGTGGGCTCGCGTCCGATGAAGCGGCCGCACAGAACGCCGCGTTCCTGCACCGGTTCCGGAATGGCGACCGCCCGTGGGTTGCGCTCAAGCTCGCCGTCAGCGTGGATGGGCGGATCGCCGACAGCACTGGCCGCTCGCAGTGGATTTCGGGTGATGCAGCGCGCGAATGGGTGCACTGGCTGCGTGCCGGGTTTGATGCTATCGCTGTCGGCGCCGGCACGGTGGCCAAGGACGATCCGTCCCTCACCGTTCGTGGCGCCGTCGCACCCCGCACGCCGCCATTGCGCGTCATTTTCGACGAGGCGCTCACGACTACGGCGGACAGCCGACTGGTGAATACTGCCGCCGAAGCGCCTACCCTGGTGCTGACCATGCCAAGCCATCTGTCTTCCCCCGTGGCAGAAGCAATCCGGCGCGCCGGCGCCTCGGTTGCTCCCATGGACGATCTGTCCGATGCCCTGCGACAGCTTCGACTGCGTGGTGTCGAACGGCTGCTGGTTGAGGGCGGGGGCCGGCTCGCCAGTGCACTGCTGGCGGCTGGGCTGGTGGACCGATTTTACCAGATACAGAGCCCGGTCTGGCTGGGAGACCATGCCCGGCCGGCGTTCGTCGACGTCGCGGACACCCCGCTAGACGTTGCTTCCCGCTGGCGTGTCGCCGAGCGGCGCGCGCTTGGCCAGGACACGTTGCTCGTGCTGGACCGTCCCTGATGTTTACCGGCATCATCACGGCGATCGGTGCGGTGTCCGCAGTGCGAGAGCGTGACGGCGGCCGGGAGCTGGTGATCGCGTCACCGTACGATACGCTCGAGCTGGGGTAGTCGATCGCAGTCGATGGCGTCTGCCTGACGGTGGAGGCCATCGACGCAAGCAGTTTTCAGGTGCATGCCGTAGCGGCCACGGTGGCGCGGACCCGGCTGGGCACGTACGCGCCTGGCCAGCGGGTGAACCTGGAGCGCGCCCTGCGCGCCGGCGACCGGCTGGGCGGGCATCTGGTGCAGGGGCACGTGGACGGAGTGGGCACGGTCACCGCCGTGACCGGGATGGCCGACGAGCTGCAGGTGGAGATCGAGCTCCCGGCCGATGTGGCGGCGCTTACGGTCGAGCGCGGCTCGCTCACGGTGGACGGCGTCAGCCTCACGGTCAACGCCCTCACGGGGCCGGCACGGGCCCGTGTAGTGCTTGTCCCGTTTACCTTACAGCATACGACACTGGCCGAATTGCATGCGGGCCACGCCGTGCACCTGGAAGCCGACCTCATCGGCCGCTACGTGCAGGCGATGGTGGGCGTGCGTCTCGGAACCCGGTGATACCAGCAGAGGACCGGATGGCTTTCGGCACCATTGAGCAGGCGATTGACGACCTCCGCAACGGGCGGATCGTGGTGGTCGTGGATGACGAGGACCGCGAGAACGAGGGCGACCTCATCTGCGCGGCAGAACTGGTCACGCCCGAGCTTATCAATTTCATGGCCCAGCACGGGCGCGGGCTCATCTGTCTCGCGCTCACGCCCGAGCGCTGTGATGAGCTGGGCATTCCGCAGCAGGTGGACCGCAATACCGAGGAACATGGCACCGCCTTCGCCGTGATGATCGACGCCGATCGCCGCTTCGGTGTCAGCACCGGGATCTCGGCCAGCGACCGCGCCACCACCATTCACGTCGCCATCAATCCGGGAACGCAGCCCACCGACCTGCGCCGGCCCGGGCACATTCCGCCGTTGCGCGCCCGCCCGGGCGGGGTGCTGCAGCGCGTGGGCCACACCGAGGCCGCCGTGGACCTGGCCCGCCTCGCGGGACTTTATCCTGCCGGCGTCATCTGCGAGATCCTCAATCCCGACGGCAGCATGGCCCGCGTCTCCGAACTGCAGCGCTTTGCGGAGGAACACGAGCTGACCTTCGTGACCGTCGCGCAGCTGGTGGCGTACCGGCTGCAGAAGGAACGGCTGGTCCATCGGGTCGCGGAGGCGCGGCTGCCGACCGACTTCGGTGAGTGGACTGTGGTGGGCTACGCCAACGACGTAGACCGGGCCGAGCATGTGGCGCTGGTCATGGGCGACGTGGCGGGCAAGCGCGACGTTCTCGTCCGCATGCACTCCAAATGCCTGACGGGCGACGTCTTCCATTCCGCACGCTGCGACTGCGGCTTCCAGCTGCATGCGGCGATGCAGAAGATCGCGGAGGCCGGGGAAGGGGTCGTCGTGTACCTTGATCAGGAAGGCCGGGGCATCGGCCTCCTGAACAAGCTGCGCGCATACGCTCTTCAGGATACTGGCGCCGACACGGTCACTGCCAATACCCGGCTCGGCTTCCCACCCGATCTCCGCAACTACGGCATCGGCGCGCAGATCCTTCGTGATCTCGGGCTTTCCTCCATTCGCATCATGACCAACAATCCCCGGAAGCTGGTAGGCCTCGATGGATACGGCCTGGAAATCGTCGAGCGGGTGCCGCTGATCGCAAGCAGGACCGACGAGAACCAGGGGTATCTCGACACCAAGCGCGACAAGCTTGGTCATCTCCTCACGTTCTGATCCATGACCGAAATCCACGGACGTCTTCGCGCTGCCGGCCGAATGGCCATTCTCGTCAGCCAGTACCATGAAATGGTCACCCGCCGCCTGCTGGAGGGCGCTCGCGCCGCCTGCGAGGAAGCCGGACTGAGGCCGGGGCATGTGGATGTCATCTGGGTGCCAGGCGCGTTCGAGTTGCCGGCCGTTGCAAGCTCGCTCGCGTCGAGCGGCCGATACGCCTGCCTGGTGGCGCTGGGCGCCGTGGTGCGGGGTGAGACTCCGCATTTCGAGTTTGTGGCCGCGGAAGCGGCGCGTGGACTCCAGGCCATCGCGGTTCGGCATGGCCTGCCGATCGGTTTTGGTGTGCTGACCGTGGACACCATGGAGCAGGCGCTGGAGCGGGCAGGGGGATCGGCCGGGAACAAGGGCAGGGAAGCGGCTGAAGCCGCCATCACGGCGGCGGATGCGCTGGCCCAGTCCCGGTCTGGCCATGGCTGAGCGCCGGCTCGATACCCGAGGACGAGCCCGCGCACTGCAGCTGCTGTACGCCTGGGAACTGACCGGCGGCGGGTCGCTGGATCAGGCGCTGGCCGGCGTGGGCCGCCTCATCAGGCCCAGGCCCAGGGTGCTCGACCTGGCGGAGGGCCACGCAGCGCGAGTCATCGCCAATGTGGGCGTACTCGATCGGCGCGCTGCCGCAGCAGCGGACAACTGGCGCTGGGACCGCGTCGCCATCATCGAGCGGAATATCCTGCGGCTGGCTATCCAGGAACTCGAGGACGGTGAGACGCCGCCCAAGGTCGTCATCGATGAGGCGGTACGTCTGGCGTACTGGTTTGCGGGCCGGCGCGCCACGCCATTCATCAACGGCGTGCTCGACCGCGTCGCGCGTGACCTTGGACGCATCACCTGACTCGTGAATATCCTGCTCGTCAACTGGCTGGATCGCGCCAATCCCCAGGCCGGCGGCGCCGAAATCCATGTTTTCGAAATCTTCCGCCGTCTGGCCGAGCGCGGGCACCGCGTCCGGCTGATCTGCTCCGGCTGGCCTGGGGGCGCTGAAGCGGCGGTGGTGGATGGGCTTGACGTCACCCGGGTGGGAAGCCGCACCAGTTTTGCGGTGAGGGGTCGCGGGGCGGTGCGCCGGGCTCTTCGGCAGGAACGGCCCGATATCGTGGTCGAGGACATCAACAAGATCCCACTCTTTCTCCCGTCGCTGTCCACACTCCCGTTCTGTGCCATCGTACCGCATCTTTTTGGCGAGACCGCGTTTCAGGAGGCAGCCTGGCCGATGGCCGCTGCCGTCTGGCTCGCCGAGCGGCCGATTCCGCGGTGGTACCGTCGCGCGGGCTTCCATGCCATCAGCGAGAGCACTCGTGATGACCTCATCCGCCGGGGCGTAGATGCGGCTGCCATTCGCGTCATCCATCCGGGGGTGGATTCGGTCCATTACCATCCGGATCCCTCGGTGGGCCGGTCCGAACCTCCCAGTTTCCTTTACATGGGACGTCTTAAACGCTATAAGGGCGTGGACTTGGCTATTCGGGCACTGGCCGTTGCCAGGGACAGCATGCCGCAGCTGAGCCTGGACGTGGCGGGCAACGGCGATGCCCGGCCCCAGCTGGAGGCGCTGGCGCGTGAGCTGGGACAGGAGGCCGCGGTGCGCTTTCACGGCTTCGTTACCGAAGTGGAAAAGATCCGTCTGTTGCGCTCGACATGGGCAAACGTATTTCCTTCTCCCAAGGAGGGATGGGGCATCACGGTCGTGGAAGCCGCCGCGTGCGGCACTCCCAGCATCGCCTCGGATAGTCCTGGGCTCCGGGATTCGGTGCGGCACGGCCAGAGCGGATTCCTGGTGCCGCACGGCGATGTCGCCGCGCTGGCCGCCCGGATGACCGAACTGGCGCGCGATCCGCAGCTGGTGGCCCGGCTTGGCCAGGCGGGCCGCCGCTTCGCCGAGCAGCTCACCTGGGACGCCGCGGCGGCCGAGACCGAAGATCACCTGACACAGATAATTGAACGCTCGGCGGCGCGCCGGGCAGGAGGATATGCATGAAGACGACCATCACGACTCGCCACTGCGAAATCAGCGACACCCTGCGCCAGCGGGCGGAGACGGTCGCCGAGCGGCTCAGCGTCGTCGCGCTGAATCCCATCGACGCCACAGTCATCTTCGGCCAGGAAGGCTTGAGCTGCACCGCCGAGCTGCAATTCCGGGTCGCTCGTGACGCGCCGCTCATTGCGAGTGCCGCCGCCGAGGACCATCGCACCGCGCTCGATCGCGCCGAGGAGAAGATGCGGCGCCAGATCCAGCGCAGTAGTGGCCGGGTGCGGACCGGCCGCCGGCAGGACGCGCCGCAGTCCTGATGCTGACGCTGCGCGAACTCCTCGCCCGGCGGGGTGACCCGCTGCAGCTCGAGTCGCTCACCGGCGAACTCGGGCTCGACCGGCCTCTCCCCGACGAGGAGATCGCCAGCCCCGGGCTCGCGCTCGCGGGCTACACCGCGCGGTTCAACCCGGCGCGGCTGCACGTCTTTGGCGAGACCGAACTCACGTACCTCGCCGCCCGCGAGCCAGCCGACCGCCAGCGCGCGCTGGAGGACTTCTTCGCGTTCGACCTGCCGTGCGTGTTCGTCACCAAGGGGCAGACGGTGCCGGCCGAGATGCTGGAGCTGGCGCGGGCGCGCAGTGTGCCGGTGCTTCGCAGCACGCTCAAGACCGCCGAGTTTTACCGCCGCATCAAGCCGCTACTGGAAGAAGCCTTCGCGCCACGGACCACCCTCCACGGCTCCCTCGCCGATGTATATGGCGTTGGCCTGCTCTTTGTGGGGCGCTCCGGCATCGGCAAGAGCGAATGCGTGCTCGACCTCGTCGAGCGCGGCCACCGCCTCGTGGCCGACGACGTGGTGCAGGTGATCCAGCGGGGCGAGGAGGTGCTGATCGGGCGGGGACACGAGCTGGCCGGCCATCACATGGAGATCCGGGGCATCGGGCTGGTGGACATTCCGGCGCTGTTCGGCGTGCGGTCGGTGCGCCAGCAGAAGCGGATCGAGGTCGTGGTCCAGCTCGAGGATTGGGAGACCGCCAGGGACCAGGATCGCACCGGGTTGCTGCACCAGGAAACCGAAATCCTCGGTGTACGGTTACCTAAGGTGATCGTGGCGCTCAATCCGGGGAAGAACATCACCGTGATTTCCGAAGTGGTGGCCATGATGCACCTGCTGCGCTATTCCGGGGTGGACGTGGCCGCGGCGTTCAACGAGCGGCTCATCAAGCGGATGAAGGAGCAGCGTGGCGTGCGGGAGTACCTGCGGAATGACTACGAATAGCCGCCTGCATGGCGTGGTCGTGGGGCACGGTTCCATCGCGGCCTCGATGGTGGATGCCGTGGTGCGCATTACCGGCGATGCCGAGGGCCTCATCGCCATCTCCAATGATCAGTGCGACCGCGGCTCGCTGGAGCAGCGCGTGGCGGATGCGGTGGGGACGAGCCCGGCGCTGGTGTTTGTCGACATGGCCGCGGGCTCCTGCCTGCTGGCGGTGCTGCGGCGACTGCGCGGCCGCGAGGACGTGGAAGTGGTGACCGGAGTCAACCTCGCAATGCTGGTGGACTTCATGTATCACCGCGACATCTCACCTGATGCGGCCGCTCGCCGCGCGTCCGAAACCGGCACCCATTCCATCAAGGTGCCGTAGTGCCGATTGTGCTCGCGCGGGTGGACGACCGGCTGATCCATGGCCAGGTGGTCATCGGATGGGGCCGGTCCCTCGGGCTCGAGCGCATCATTCTCGTGGATGACGATGTCGCAGCCAACGACTGGGAGCAGGACCTCTACCGGATGGCAGTGCCCGACGGCATGGCCGTGAGCTTCGCCACCACCGAGGGCGCCGCCGCCGCGCTTCCCGAGTGGCAGGCGTCCAGCCTCAAGTCCGCCATCCTCACCGGCAGCCTGCCGACCATGGCCCGCCTGCACCAGGCCGCACCCGACATCCTGCAGCGAATCAATCTCGGCGGCATTCATCACCTGCCGGGTCGCTCGGAGCGCCTGCCGTATGTCTACCTGACCGATGCAGAGCTTGCCGGCCTTCGGTCGCTGGTGGCGGACGGCGCCACGGTTACGGCGCAGGACGTGCCGACGGCGGTCCCCATTCCGCTGAGTGCCATCAAGTGAACGACTCGGTGCTCACCGTGGTTTTGCTGCTTGCATGGGGCACCGTGGTGGCACTCGACCTGGTCAGCGTACCTCAGATGATGATCGCCCGGCCGCTTGTGGCCGGGGCCGTGGCCGGGTGGATTGCCGGCGATTTTGCGTCAGGCTTTCGGGTTGCCGTCGTCATGGAACTCTTTGCGCTGGATGTGCTGCCGGTAGGCGCTGCCCGCTATCCCGATTACGGACCGGCGACCGTCGGTGCCGCCGTGCTCGTGGCCCATCGCGGCTCGTGGGAGGAGTCGCTCGGGCTGGCCGTGGCCCTCGCGCTGGTGGTTGCCTCGATCGGGGGATGGACGCTGGGTCGCCTGCGCCACCGGATCGGGCGGGCGGTGCAGCGCGATGCCGCCAGGCTCGACGCCGGCGACGGACCGGCCATTGCCCATCTCCAGCTGGGATCGATCACGCTCGACGCTGCCCGCGGCCTGCTGCTCACGGCAGTGGCACTGGTGCTGGTGTGGCTCACCGAGCAATTCCTGGTGGTTGATTCCGGGACCGGCGCCCTGCTCAGCGTCATCGCCATCGGCTCGGGAATCGCCGCGGTGATCGGCGGAGCACTGCGGAGCGCTGGACGGGGGGCGCGGCTGCGGTGGCTCGTGGCGGGCGGCGCCCTGGGGTTCGTCCTGGTCTGGCTTGCATGAAGGGAACCGCATCGGCGCGCCGTCGCCTGCTCGCCGTGCAAGGCGCCTGGAACTACGAGCGCATGCTGGGCGTGGGGATGGGGTACGCTGCCGCGCCGCTGCTTCAGGGGCTGCGCGAAAGCGATCCCGAGCGGTTCCGCGCGGCCACGATCCGGTCGGCGCTGTTCTTCAACTGTCATCCTTACCTGGCCGGGCTGGCCCTCGGCGCACTCGCACGCGCGGAATATGACGACGTTCCGAGCGAGCAGATCATCCGCCTGCGGGCCGCGCTCTGCAGTCCCCTGGGTGCGCTCGGCGACCAGCTCTTCTGGGCCGGCCTGCTTCCCGCGCTGCTGGGCGCCACCCTGGCCGCGATCGCGCTCGGCGCCTCGTGGCTGGCGATCGCGGCGTTCCTGGTGGTGTTCAATGGCATCCGGCTCTACGTGGCGCAGTGGGCGCTCCGGACCGGACTCACCGCTGGAATGAAGGTGGGTGCCGCCATCAGCGCCTCCAAGTTGCCCCGCTTCGTCGCCTGGGCCGGCCCGGCAGCCGGGTTCTCGGTCGGGATCGCGGCGCCGCTGGTGGGTGAATGGCTGCTGGGACCCTTCGGGCCGCGTGCCGTCCTCGGCATGATCCTGCTCGCTGCCGCCGGTATCACCGCGAGCCGGCTCGCTGGACCACGCTATTCGGCTCCGCGTTTCACGCTCATTGCCATGGGAGGCGCCGTGTTGCTTCGATGGATACTTGCATGACCGAGTGTGACGCGCAGATCGTGAACCAGCTTGGGCTTCATGCCCGGCCGGCCGCGCAGCTGGTACGGGTGGCTGCCGGCTTTGCCTGCGAAATCCGGCTCGAAAAGGACGGCATGGAGGTCAACGGCAAGAGTATCATGGGCGTGATGATGCTGGCGGCGGAGTTCGGCAGCACGGTGCGAATCCGCGCCGACGGCCCCCAGGAGACCGAGGCCGCGGCAGCGCTGTGCGCGCTGGTTGCCGAGGGATTTGGGGAAGCATGAGCGACGAACGGCTCCTGCGAGGTATCGGCGTGTCGCCGGGGACGGCGTGGGCGCCGGCGCTCGTGGTCCGGCTCGATTTTCCCGACGTGCCCGACCGCACCGTGGAGCCTGAGGAAGTGGAGCACGAGGTCCGCCGGCTGCACGCCGCCGTGCGAGTAGTGAGCGGCAAGCTGCGCCACTTGCGCGAGCGGGTCCTGGAGCGCGCGGGTGAGGAGGAGGCGCGCATCTTCGATGCGCAGATACTCATGGTGCAGGATCCTGATTTCCTGTCTGCCGTGGAAGCGGTGATCCGCAAGAATCGCTTCAGCGCCGAGACGGCGTACGAGTTCAAGGCCCTTGAGCTCCGGCAGATGTTCCAGAATTCTGGCAGCGCCCAGCTGCGGGACCGCCTGCCCGATCTTCATGCCATCCAGATGCGGATGCTCTACCGACTGTCGGGGCGCCGCCAGCTGGAGCCCTGGGCAGTCCAGACCGATGAGCACGTGGTGATCGTGGCGCAGGAACTGTCGCCCGGTCTCACCGTGCAGCTCGATCGCGACACCGTCGTCGGGCTGGTGAGCGAAGAGGGTACTCGCACCTCACATGCGGCCATCCTCGCCCATTCGCTGGGCATCCCCGCCGTGATGGGCGTCTCGGGCGCGCTCTCGCGGATCCGGAACGGTGACATGCTCCTGCTCGATGGCCAGAGCGGGGCAGTCCTGGTTGATCCGTCGGCCGACGAGCTCGACGCGGCGCGCACCCGGCTGAGCCGTCGACGCCGCTTCGAACTGCAACTCGAGACAGTCGTCAACCAGCCGGCCGTCAGTCCCGACGGCAAGCGCTTCACGCTCATGGGCAACGTGGACCTGCCCGACGAGATCGAATCGGCGGTACGGAACGGCGCCGAAGGTGTCGGCCTCCTGCGCACCGAATTCATGCTGGGCGGGCGGAGCACGATGCCCACGGAGGATGAGCAGGCGCGCTATTTCCGGCGGGTATCGCTGGCCTTTCCGGACCACGAGGTCATCGTTCGCAGCTACGACCTGGGCGGCGACAAGTTTCCTGCCGCCTTCAAGACCAGCCACGAGGCCAACCCCTTCCTTGGCTGGCGTTCCATCCGCGTCTGCCTCGACCATCCCGAATTCTTCCGTGACCAGCTGCGTGCGGTGCTGCGCGCGGCGCATGGCCGTCGCATCAAGCTCATGCTGCCCCTCATCAGCACTCTTGAGGAAGTGGAGCGCTCCCGCGAGATGCTCGCCGAGGAGTCCGCCCGGCTCGTCGCAAGCGGCATCGAGGCCGCCGGGACCGTGCCGGTGGGTGTGATGGTGGAGACGCCCGCCGCGGTGCTGATTGCCGACCGGCTGGCCGAGGTGAGCGCCTTCTTCAGCATCGGCACCAACGACCTCACCCAGTACACTCTCGCCGTGGACCGGGGCAACGCCCGCCTGGCCGATCGTTTCCAGCCGCACGATCCCGCCATGCTCAGGCAGCTGCGGCAGATCGTGCGTGTGGGGCAGGAGAAGGGGCTGCCGGTGAGCGTCTGCGGTGAAATGGCGTCGGATCCGCTCCACGCGCTGCTGCTGGCGGGGCTCGGGATTCGCACGCTCAGTGTGTCACCACCCTCGCTCGCATCGGTCAAGTGGCTGCTGCGGGCCGTGCCTCATTCCGAGGCCATCGCTGCCACCGAGGCTGCGCTCGCCGCTCGGCATGCGCGCGATGTGAGCCTGATCCTGCGCGAGGCTGCGGCGAGGCACGTCGACATCCGGCTGCTCGAGCCCGAGGGTGACGTTGCCCGTCCGCTGGTGCGCCGCTAGCTTGCTCCCCATTGTCTGTTGCCGCTGGATTCATGCATCACTTCACCCCTGGCGAGAGCTCAACTGATGGCCGCTTCCAAGCGTCACGTGTTCACGTCCGAGTCCGTCACCGAAGGTCACCCCGACAAGGTTGCCGACCAGATTTCCGATGCCGTGCTCGACGCCATCCTGGCGCACGATCCCAATGGGCGCGTGGCCTGCGAGACGCTGGTTACCACCGGCATTGCCGTGGTCGCGGGCGAAATCACCACGAATACGTACGTCCACATTCCTGATATCGTGCGGGAGACCGTGCGGCGCATCGGCTACACCGACGCCCAGTTCGGCTTCGATGCCGATTCGTGCGCGGTGATGGCGGCGATCGACCGGCAGTCACCCGACATCGCACAGGGCGTGAATGAGACGCGCGGTCACGAGCAGGGCGCCGGCGACCAGGGCATGATGTTCGGGTATGCCTGCCGCGAGACGAAGGAGCGGATGCCGCTGCCGATCCTGCTCGCCCACCGCATCACCGAGCGCCTGACTGCCATCCGGAAGGGCACCGCCGGTGCCGACCCCGTCGAGTGGCTGAGGCCGGATGGCAAGAGCCAGGTGTCGGTAGAGTATGAAGGCGACAAGCCCGTCGGCGTGAAGGCGGTTGTTGTGTCAACCCAGCATGGCGAACGCAACGGAAGCCGGCGGCTGTCGGAAGGGCACCTGCGCGCCACGATCGTGGATGAAGTGATCAAGCCAGTGCTCGCCAAGGCGGGCATCGAATCGCGTCGCGTCAAGTTCTTCATCAATCCCACTGGCCGGTTCGTGGTTGGCGGGCCGCACGGCGATGCCGGGCTCACGGGGCGCAAGATCATCGTGGACACGTACGGTGGCATGGCACGACACGGCGGTGGCGCGTTCAGCGGCAAGGATCCGTCGAAGGTGGATCGCTCCGCCGCGTATGCCATGCGCTGGATCGCCAAGAACATCGTCGAGGCGGGGCTTGCCAGCCGGTGCGAAGTGCAGGTGGCCTACGCCATCGGCGTGGCAGAGCCGGTCTCCGTCATGGTGGACACCTTCGGCACCGGGGTGGTCCCCGACGCCCGGCTGGAGAGGGCGGTGCGTGAAGTGTTCGACCTTCGCCCGAGTGCGCTCATCGCCACGCTCAAGCTGAAGCGCCCGATCTACACGCCCACCGCGGCCTACGGCCACTTCGGCCGGAAGCCGTTCAACGGGCGCTACGTCGGCCCCGAAGGCAAGTCCAAGAAGACGTACGACTTCTTCACCTGGGAGCAGACCAATCGGGTCAAGGATCTGCTCAGCGCGGTGCGCTAGTCACTGCATGCAGGAGATGACCGTCGCGCATCTGGGAGTGGACCGCAATACCGAGAGTCCGGTCGTCATCCTGCGGGAGAAGGACGGCTCGCGGGTGCTACCCATCTGGATCGGCCCGGCCGAGGCCAGCGCCATCGCGATGGAGCTGCAGGGCGTCAAGGCCGCCCGGCCCATGACGCACGACCTGCTCAAGCAGGTGATCGTCGGGTTAGGCGGCGAACTCCGCCGGATCGTGATCAGCGCGGTGCGGGAAAACACCTACTTCGCACAACTGCTGATCCAGCGCGAGGACCACGTCTTCCAGGTGGACGCCCGTCCGAGCGACAGCATCGCCCTCGCCCTGCGGCTCAATGCGCCCATCTTCGCGAGCGACCAGCTGCTGGAGCAGAGCGGCGTCGAGGCGGATGACTCGGTGGGCGGCAGCAGCTCCCGCGAGGCCGAGCGGCTCCGTGAATATCTTGAGAAGCTCGACCCCGAAGACTTCGGCAAGTTCAATCCCTGACATGCGCTGCGCCTGGCTGGCGCTGCTGGCCGCCGTGGCGCCCGTGGCCGTTCATGCCCAGGCGCCGGTTATCTCCGCCGCCGGGCAAGTGGTCCGCGGCGCCGGGGCCGCGCCGCTTGCTGGTGCCACTGTCGTGCTGCATCGCATTGGTCGTGACGCACAGGGCCCGCTCGACTCGCTCCGGACCGACGCGGCCGGGCGCTTCCGGTTCCGGTTTCCGGCCGATACCGCGTCGCTCTACATAGTCACCGTGCGCTTCCAGGGCATCGAGTACTTCTCCAATCCGCTCGCCACCAACCCGGCCAGGCAGGACAGCGCCATCACGCTGCAGGTGTTCGATACCTCCTCCACCCAGCCGGTACACACTGAAGCCCGTCACATTGTGATCGCGAAGCCGGGCGACGACGGAACCCGGACCGTGGTCGAGCTCCTCGTGCTCGACAATCCGGGCGAGAAGACCCGCGTCGCCCGCGACAGCCTTTCCTCCACCTGGCATGCGTTGATTCCGCGACAGGCCGTGGGCTTCTCCGCCGAGGATGGTGACCTCTCCGCCGGCGCCATCGACCGTAACATGGACAGCGTGCTCGTGCTCGCGCCGCTTGCGCCGGGGGAGCGGCAGGTCACCATCCAGTATCACCTGCCTCCCGATGCTGGCCGGCTGGAATACCGGTTCGATGAGGCCAACAACGGCGTCAACGTGATGGTTGAGGAGCCCGAGGCCACCGTCCGCGGCGGCACCCTGGCCCAGACCGATTCGGTCTCCGTCATTCAGGGCCGGCCGTTCCGTCACTTCAACGGTGTCGTGGACTCCGGTGAAGTGGTCGTCGTTACGGTACCGACGCCATTCCGTCTCGGCACCGGATGGCTGGTCGGACTCATCGTGCTGCTGGGCGCTGCACTGCTGGCTGGCACGGTGCGAGTGTTTCGCAGGCCCTCGGTGGCGCCTGCCGTCGCTACGACGGGCGGGAGTGATTCGGTGGAGGCGCTGCTTGCGCGCATTGCGCGCATTGACGACGAGCTGGAAGCCCTGGCGCGCGCCGCTGCTGACGACACGCAGCAGGGTGCGAGGCACACAGCGCTCAGCGCAGAGCGCTCAGCGCTCAAGGCCCAGCTCGCAGCCACGCTTGCGCGTTCGGGCCGCGGTGCCTAGACTAGCCTCAGGACAATTGAAGCAGACGAACGGGGATTTTCGGAAGCCGGTGTAACTCCGGCGCGGCCCCGCCACTGTAACGGGCAGTTTGCCTCCATCCACTACGCCACTGGGAAACCGGGAAGGCGGCTGGAGGTGCCCGGAGCCAGGAGACCTCTCCGTTCGTGCCACCTGTCAGACCCTCGGGGGAGGGTCGGGTGGGCCAAACGGACCCGCGTGCTCCTTTTCGCGTTCTGATTTTGCCCATTTCCGGCCTTCCGGGAGTGGGCATTTTGATTTTCGAGACTCCGCTTCGGACGCTGGGCGCCGCTCTGGTGCTGGCCGTCGTTGCGTGCGCCGGCAAGGACGCAGGACTCGGGACGCGGGACGCGAGTCTCGAGTCCCGCGTTCCGAGTCTTGTTGTCATAGACGACGCCGGTGACACCATTCGGCTCGCGCATCCGGCCCGCAGGGTGGTATCGCTGATCCCCGCCACGACGGAGCTCCTCTTCGCGATCGGCGCGGGTGCTGTCGTGGTTGGGCGCACGGTCTGGTGCGAGTACCCGGCCGAGGCGCTCGCCGTACCTGCGGTTGGCGATGGGATGCTGCCCAACATCGAAGCGGTGGTGGCGCGCAAGCCAGACCTCGTCGTCCTCTACCTCTCCAGCCAGAACGCGCAGGCCGCACAGAAGCTTCGCGAACTCGGAATCGCCGCGCTCCAGGTGCGGACCGACCGGCTCACCGACGTGCCCAGAGTCGGCCGGATGCTGGGCCGGCTCACGGGTCGTGAAGCGGGCGCTGACTCCATGGCACGTGCCTTCGCCGACTCGCTCGCGGGGGCCACGGTGGCCCCATCGAGCCATCCCGTGCGGGCGTTCGTGCTGGTCTGGGCTGATCCGCCGATGACGGTGGGCGCGGGCAGCTATCTGAGCGAGTTGGTCGAGCGGGCAGGGGGCGAAAATATCTATGCCGACCTGCCGGCATCCTCAGGGCAGATCAGCGTGGAGTCGGCGGTAGAACGGAACCCCGATGTGGTGCTCGTGCTGGGCAAGGCCACACCGGCATTCGCGAAGCGTCCTGAATGGCAGGCGGTGCCGGCCGTTCGTGAGCATGCCTTTGTCTTTGCCGACGGCACCGAGTTTGGCCAACCCAGTCCGCGCGCGCCGTCGGCCATCCGATTTCTCGCCGCGCAGTTCCGGGCGCTCCAGCCAGCCGGCGGTCCTTGATGATCGCGCGGCGTTTTCTCCTGCTTACGGCGGCAGCCGTCGCGGTGATGCTGTTCGGAGTCTCGGTCGGCTCGGTGCCACTCTCGCCAGCTGCATTGCTGGCCGGCCTTCGCGGCGCCGCCACGACTGACGGTCTCATCCTCTGGCACCTGCGAGTGCCACGAGTGCTCCTGGCATTCCTGGTGGGCGGCGGCCTGGGCGTGACGGGAGCAGCACTGCAGGCGCTGGTGCGCAACCCGCTCGCTGATCCGTATCTCCTTGGGCTCTCCGGTGGTGCGGGCCTCGGTGCCGTCGCCGCCATCGCGCTGAACACCGGCACGGCCTGGGCCGTCCCCCTGGCGGCGTTCGCCGGCGCCCTCGGCGCCGTGGCTCTCGTTTATCGCCTGGCCGTGGTCAGTGGCCGCCGCCTCGATCCCCGTGTGCTCCTGCTGGCGGGCGTGGTGGTGGGCGCCTTCGCCAGCGCCATCATGAGCGCCATCATCGTGCTGTCCGATGCGCCCCGGCTTCGTAATGCCATCGTGTGGCTCCTTGGTGGGCTCGGGTCAGCGTCGTGGGACGGGCTGCTGCTGCTGGCCGCGTACTCGGTCGTGCCCCTCGTGGTCCTCTGGTACGTGGCCCGCCAGCTCGACCTGCTCGCGCTCGGGGAGGAAACGGCCGCACACCTCGGTGCCGATCCGGAGCGACTCAAGCGCATCGTCTATCTCGCGGCATCGCTGCTTACGGCGGCGAGTGTCGCGACCTGTGGCATCATCGGCTTCGTGGGGCTCGTCATTCCGCACGCGGTGCGCCGCGCCTGGACGCCGCTTCACCGCGTACTGGTGCCGGCCAGTTTCCTCGCCGGTGGTTCGTTCCTCGTGCTGGCCGACGCGCTCGCGCGCACTGTGATGCGTCCTCTCGAGCTTCCGGTCGGTGTGGTGACGGCGCTAGTGGGCGTGCCGCTCTTCGCGGTGCTGCTGCGCCGGACGTTGACGCCATGATCCGCGCACGTGACGTGACCCTGCGCTATCCGGGTGCTCCGGCGCCCGTGGTGCAGGCGGTCTCGCTCGATGTGCGTCCCGGTACACTCAGTGCGATCGCGGGTCCGAACGGCAGCGGCAAGTCCACGCTCGTGCGCGCACTGGCGGGCCTCCTTCCGCTGGAGCGAGGCAGCATCTCCGTCAATGAACGGCCACTCGATGAGTGGCCGCGACGGGAGCTGGCGAGGGTGGTGGCGGTGGTGGCGCAGCGGGAAGAGCCGGTGTTTCCCCTGCGGGTACGGGAGACCGTCATGCTGGGCCGGTACGCTCACCTGCGGCCGCTGGAGGCGGAGCGGCAGCGCGACCGCGATGCGGTGGAGCAGGCGCTCGCCCGCTGCGACGTGAGACACCTGGCCGACCGCCGGGCAGACCAGCTGTCCGGTGGTGAGTGGCAGCGCGTACGCCTTGCCCGCGCGCTCGCCGCGGAGCCGCGGGCGCTCCTCCTGGACGAGCCGACCACATCGCTCGACGTCCGGCACGAAATGGAATTGTTCGAGCTGGTGGCGGGGCTGGCGCGCGGCGGGCTGGCCGCGCTGGTCGTCACCCACGGGCTCAACCTCGCCGCCCGCTTCTGCGATGAAATCCTGCTGCTCGACCAGGGGCGCCCGGTCGCCAGTGGCGCGCCGGCGGCGGTGCTCCGGCCCGAGGTGCTTTCCGCCGTCTTCCGCTGGCCCGTAGCGGTCACCAACTGGTCCGATGGAGCGCCCCAGGTCGTCCCGCTGCGTCGCGATGAAGCCCTGCCCACATCCACCGACGTATTCACCGAGCCGAGGAATTGATGTCCAGCTGGATCATTCGGAGTGCCCTGCTCGTCGCCCTTTCAGGGGTTCCGTTCCTGTCGCTCAGCGCCCAGCAGGATTCGGCGACCGTCGAGCTGCCTGACATCGTCGTCAGCGAAAGTCGGCTTCCCATCGCGGCAAATGCCGTTACCGCAGCGGTGACGGTGCTCTCGGGCGCAGAACTCCGCCAGCGGGGGCTCTCACTGGTCGAGGAGGCGCTTCGGGAGGTGCCCAGCGCCGCGGTCGTCCAGCCTGGTTCGTACGGCGCAGTGACCTCGCTCTTCGTTCGCGGCGGCGAGAGCGACTACGTCAAGGTGCTGGTTGACGGCGTGCCAGTGAATGAGCCAGGGGGATCGTTCGACTTTTCCAGCCTTACACTCGATGACGTCGAGCGGATCGAGATCGTACGCGGACCGGTCAGCGTCACCTACGGCTCCGACGCCGTGACCGGGGTGGTGCGGATCATCACGAAGCAGGGGCGGGGGCCGGCACGCGGGAGCGCGAGCGTCGAGGGTGGCACCTTCGGATCCGTTCTCGGGCGAGCCGAGGCCAGTGGGACGGCGGGCAGCGTCGCATGGTCGCTGGGTGGGTCGTCCTCGACCACGTCCGGCACTTACGACTTCAATAACGACTTCCGCAACTCGGCCGGCACCGGCCGGCTGGTCTGGCGGCCGGACGGACGGAGCGACGTCTCGCTGACTGCCCGATACGGCTGGAACACTTTTCATTTTCCCACCGACGGGTCCGGCGTTCCGTCCGACAGCAACCAGTTCTCACGCGCGCGCTCGCTCGCAGTGGGCCTGGATGGTGGCCGCCAGCTTTCGGCTCGTGTAGAGCTGCGCGGCGCCGCCGCCCTGGCGCGAAGCCGCACCTTCTTTGACGATACGCCCGATGGCGCGTGGGACACGACCGGATTTGCCTTTGCGTCGAACCGGGCCGGCGGATCGACCCGCTGGAACCTGGATGGCCGGGCCATTCTCCGTCCGACCGTGCGCTCCATGATTTCACTGGGCGCCCAGTTCGAGCGGCAACTGGTGAACGCGTCAGCCTCGTACACCTCGAACTTTGGCGGAGGCGCGAGCACCGAGGACGATCCCCCATTTGCCGCATCACGCAACGATGTCGCGGTGTATCTCGAGGCGCGCTCAGAGCCGGTGACCGGCCTGATCCTCACCACAGGAGGCCGGCTGGACCACGACCAGACCTTCGGCGACTACGCCACCTGGCGCGCCGGCGCGCGGGTTACCCTGCCACGGGGGTTCGCGCTCCGGGGCGCCGCGGGGACTGGCTTCAAGGCCCCGACGTTCGCGGAGAATTTCGCCAACTCGCCCTTCGAGGTAGGAAACCGCGATCTCGATCCGGAGCGTTCGCGCAGCTGGGAAGTCGGTCTCGAGCACGACCTGGAAGATGGCCGGCTGCACACGGCACTGACCTGGTACGACCAGCGGTTCCGCAACCTGATCCAGTACCTGTCCGCGGCGCCGGGAGAGCCCACCTACCAGAACCTGGGCGCTGCCCTGGCACGGGGCATCGAAGCCTCGGCGGCGGCACGGCTGAGCGCCATGCTTACGGTCGGGGGGTCATGGAGCTGGCTCGAGACCCGCGTCACCGACGCGGGCCCGAGCAGCAGCCTGGGCTTCAGCGAAGGTGACCGGCTACTGCGTCGTCCCGGCAGCCTGCTTCGGTTCTGGGGCAGTGCGTCCCCGATGGCGCGGCTGCACCTCGATGCCGACGTGCTCTACACCGGCAGCCGGGACGATGTGGACTTCGGCAGCCTGCCCTCGACGCGCGTCACGCTGTCGTCGTATGCGGTCCTGAACGCGTCCGCCAGCTTCGACCTGACCGGTGGTGCTGGCCATGGCCCGCAGGTGGCTCTCACCGCGCGCGGCGAAAACCTCCTCGACAGCGACTATGACGTCATAGCGGGCTTCCCAGGGCGTGGGCGGACGGTGACGGCGGGAGTGAGGGTGGGGTTCTAGGGCAGAAGGCGTGGGGCATGGGGCTTGAGAGTCACGCCTCATGTCTCACGCCCCACGCCCTGCTATCCTTTCACCATGCTCACCACCACCCCCGCCATCATCCTTTCGACGCTTCGGTACAGCGAGAGTTCAAAGATCGTCCGGCTGGCCACGCGGGAGCATGGCGTCCAGAGCGCAATCGCCAAGGGAGCGCTGCGGCCCAGAAGCCGTTTCGGGGCCTCGCTGCAGCTCCTGAGCGAGGGAACGGCGCATGTCATCATCCTGCAGCGCCGGGAGCTGCAGCTGCTGACTGCGTTCGACGTGGGCCGGGTGCACGTGGGGCTCGCCGCGAACCTGGGCCGTTATTCGGCTGCCATGGCCATGGCGGAAGTGATGCTGAAGTTCGCGCCGCCCGATCCCGATCCCGGTGTCTTCGACTTTCTGGTGAGTGCGTTCGGGGTGCTGGAAGAGGCGACCGGAAGTGAGCTCGATGCCCTCGGCCTTCGCCTGCTCTGGCTGCTGGTCTCGGCGCTCGGCTTCGCGCCTGCGCTCGACGCATGCGTGCTGGACGGCAACCCGGTGCGGCAAGATGGTGAGCTCCTGTTCAGCACGCATGAGGGCGGTGCGCTGTGCCCAGTCTGCGCCAGGCGCTTTACCTCGGCGCGCCTGCCGGAGCAGGCGCGGGGTGACCTGCGCGCCTTGCTGGATCCGGCCTCGCCCTTGCCGGTGCTCGATCCGGCTCACGCGGCGGCGCACCGCCGGCTGCTCGCCCGATTCATCACGCACCATCTGGCCGACGGAGCGGCACTCCCTGCGCTCGCCTTCTGGGAACAGCAGGCTCGATCGATCGGCTGAGCGACGGCGGGGGAGGATGGGGCATCTTCAAGGGGTCATCGGTCGACCGTGGACCGTTGACTGTTGACCGTTCGGCAGTCGTCCAGCATCTTGCCCCTTGTGCAGTCCACTTCAACCGTACTCCGGAGGTGCCGCCAGGCCTCACACCCAGTTTGAGAGGAACGCCAATGGTCCGCTTCGCGTGGCCGGGGTGGTGGCTTGGGTTGCTGCTGGGGATGGCATCTCCGGTTGCGGCACAGCAGGTCCGGGATCCCCTTCCGAGCATCGAGCTCAAGGAGAACTACCCCAACCCGTTCTTCCCGTCCACGACCATCCCCTTCGTGATCCACGAAGAGGTGTGCAAAGACGGCCATCGGCCCATCGTTACGCTCAAGATTTACAATGTGCTGGCCCAGGAGGTTGCGGTCGCCACCCTCGCCAATGATTCGACGGTGCGGTTGGACCGGGTGCGGATGGGATGCGGGGAATTCGAGGCCTACTGGGATGGGCAGTTCAGTGATGGCAAGCGAGCGGTAACGCCAGGGGTTTTCTGGTATGGGCTCACGGTGGATGGCACGCGATACGTGCGGAGCATGATTGCCGCCCGGCGCGTGACCAGTGAACGGTAAGGCCGGATGGGGGGATGCAGGGGCACGGCATGCCGTGCCCCTGCATCCCCCCATCCGGCCCTTGTCATTTCTGCCAATCCGGCAGAGGCTTCGGGTACGCTGCTTGCCCGCGTAGGCGCCGGACACCGGACGACCCGCGACGCCGCAGTGGCACCATCCAGTACACGGAGCAACGATGATTCGCCCAGAACGACTCACAATCAAGGGGCAGGAGGCCTTCCGGGACGCCGCAGCCATCGCTCGCGAGCGCGGCAACCCGGTCACCAACGATGCCCACCTCTTTGCCGCCCTGCTCGCCCAGCCTGAGGGCATCGTCCAGCCGCTGCTGCAGAAGGCGGGACTCAATGTCTCGGCCCTTACCGAGAGTGTGTCGCGTGAGCTTGCCCGCTTTCCCAGCCAGAGCGGCGACGCTGAGCCCACCTTCAGCCGGGAACTCAACCGGGTCTTTGATCGCGCCGAGCAGGAAGCCCGGAAGCTGGATGACGCCTACGTCTCGACCGAGCACCTGCTCCTGGCGCTCGCCGAAGAGAAGGGAACCACTGCGCGCCAGCTGCTGACGGATGCCGGCGTCAGCCCCGATGATCTCCGGGAGGCGCTGGAGTCGGTGCGCGGCTCCCACCGCGTTACCGATCAGTCGCCGGAGGAGAAGTACCAGGCGCTCGAGCGATTTACCCGCAACCTCACCGAGCTCGCCCGGAGCGGAAAGCTCGATCCGGTCATTGGCCGGGATGAGGAAATCCGCCGTGTGATGCAGGTGCTCTCTCGTCGCACCAAGAACAACCCCGTCCTCATCGGTGAGCCCGGCGTGGGCAAGACCGCCATCGTCGAGGGCCTGGCCCAGCGGATCGTGAACGGCGACGTGCCCGAGTCGCTTCGCAACCGCGATCTCGTGACCCTCGACATTGGCCAGCTGCTGGCCGGCGCCAAGTACCGCGGCGAGTTCGAGGAGCGCCTCAAGTCGGTCATCAAGG
>DAIMFY010000004.1:0-24685 GCA_036724295.1 Gemmatimonadales bacterium
TAGCGCGCCTGCTTCGGGAGCAGGAGGCCCCCGGTTCAAATCCGGGCGCCCCGATTGAAGATGGACAGCTTTCCAGCTGTCATTACCGGCACACCCCGCATCGTGCTGTCGGCCGCGGGAGCGAACTCCGCGGAGCAGCGGCATGCAGGTCCCGCCTCGTGCCGCCCGCAACCTGCTTCCTTGTTATATCGGTCCGGGGCCGTATGTTCAAGCACAGCCCTGATTGAGCATACGCGCCCGGCGGTCGGATGATGCGCCGCGCGTGCCCTCCACCGGAGCAAGCCTCCTTACGATCAGTCCCCGATGCCGGCGCCGGTGCCACGATTCCTGCCCCCCGATGCATACGTGACGCAACCCCCCTCGCCCATGAGCGCTGAGGCCCGGCGCATCTGGGCGCGTCATGCGAACGATGCCGGGACGGCGGACGCAGTTGCCGAGGCCGCGCACAGTCTTTTCGCGCAACTGGGTGAAGGCCTGAGCCGCTGGGTCGGCAAGGCCGGCTACGCCGCCCTCCTTCACCGCGCGCTCGCTCTCCAGCCCGCCCATTGTTCGGACGTCATCACCGTGACCACGGAAGCCGGGAGCGACAAGGCGCTTTCCGTGTCGGTGCGCGCCCGCGATGCCGGCGAAAGCGCCGATGCCGCCGTCGCTCTGCTCGCGACCCTGATGGGTCTGCTGGCACGTGTGGTGGGTGAGCCGGTAGCAAGCCACCTGCTCGAACGCGTCGTCCTGGCCCGCCCAAGGCCACAGCGCTCGGCCCCGAATTACGAAACGCAAAGGAAGCGCGATGCCTAAGAAGCGGACGCGGCAGCGGCCAGCGGCCCAGCCGGCCGCCCTTGAGCTGCTGCCCAGCGGTGTCCCAGGACTGGATGAAGTGCTCGGCGGCGGACTGCCGGCGCTCTCCTTCAACCTGATTGCCGGCGGCCCGGGCTCGGGCAAGACCACTCTGGCCATGCAGATAGTCTTTGCCAATGCCGCCGAAGGCCGGCCAGGACTGTTCTTCACCCTGTTGGGTGAAACCACGCTCAAGATGCTGCGCTACCAGCAGCAGTTCGCCTTCTTCGACCTGGAGCGCATCGGGAAGGATGTGCATTTCCTGAACCTCAGCGACGAGGTGCTGGACGGAGGGCTCGATGAGGTGCTCACTCGCATGATCGCGGAAGTGAAGCGTGTCGAGCCAGCCTTCGTCGTGGTGGATTCGTTCCGCTCGCTCGTGCGCGCCCAGCAGTCCGCGACCACCGAGCGGCAGCTGGAGTATTTCGTCCAGCGGCTGGCCCTGCATCTCACCACCTGGGACATTACCTCGTTCCTGATCGGTGAGTACGAGAGCGAGGAAGTTCGGAATCCGGTCTTTACCGTGGCGGACGACATCTTCTGGCTGTCGCAGGCGACCGACCGGAATTCCGTGGTCCGGAAGCTCCAGATCGTCAAGGCGCGTGGCATGAACTCCATGCCGGGACTGCATACCATCCGCATGTCAGGCGAGGGCATTCAGGTTTTCCCACGCATTGCCAAGCGCGAATTGGCGAAAGGTGGACGGAAGTCGGGGAAGCGACTGTCCACCGGCATCGTTGGCCTGGACGAGATGATGGGCGGCGGTATTACAGCCGGCGATTCACTGGTCCTGGCCGGACCGAGCGGCACGGGCAAGACTACCTTCGCTCTGCAGTTCGTGGCAGCTGGCCTCAGGGCTGGTGAGACGGCGGTAATCGCGGTCTTCGAGGAGCATCCCATGGTCTATCTCGAGCGGGCCCGGGCCGCCGAGACGGCATTCATGAAGGCGGACCGGGAGGGGCGGCTGCGGATACTATATCTGCGCCCGCTGGACCTGTCGGTGGACGAAACGCTCCATGAAATTCAGCGCATGGTCGCCGAGATCGGCGCCACCCGTCTTGTGATAGACTCCATTTCCGGCTTTGAAATCGCGCTGGCACCCACCTTCCGGGAAGATTTCCGGGAATCGCTGTACCGCCTGATCGGCACGCTGACCGGCGGCGGCGTAACCATTTATTCCACCGTGGAAGTGCTGGAAAGCGCCTCGGAATGGCAGCTCACCGGTCGGCAGATCTCGTTTCTTACCGATGATATTCTCAGTCAGCGGTATGTCGAAATTGACGGCGAGATGCGCAAGGTGCTGACGGTGGTCAAGATGCGCGGGAGTGCCCACAGCACCGAGTTCAGAGAGTATCAGCTGACGGGCAGCGGCGTGCTGCTGCGGGAACCGATGAGCCAGTTTGACGGCCTCCATACGGGCGCGCCCACCCGCCAGCTGCGCCTGACCCCGAAGACCCGGATCGGGCTCACGCAGGAGGAGGTCATCTTGCTCGACATGATCGTGCGTGCCGGGGTGCTCTCGGCGGAGCAGATCGGCGCCCGTAGCGGTCTTGCGCCGGGACTGGTGAGTGCCGGGCTCGAGCGGCTGCTCAGCCTGCGCTACGTGAGCCAGGACGGCGACCTGTTTCGAGGGATCGCCCAGGGGCCGGGTTCGTGAAGGACTGAATGACGAAGCATCGGCGGCGGGCGTCCAGCGGACGGCGGCGGGCGGACCATGCCCTCGCAGCGGCGCGCCTGGCCACGAACCAGCGGCTTGAACGGCAGCACCAGCTCATTGAGCTGGCGCCCGACGGGATCATTGTTCACGACGGCGAGCGAATCCTGCTGGTTAATGACGCTGCGGTTCGACTCTCCGGCGCCGGCGACCGGGCCGAGCTCGTCGGCATGCCGATCGAGACGATACTGGGCGGTCCCTACCTGAAGGCTGCAGAACAGGCATTTGTCGGGGCTCGCTCCCTCTCCGAACAGTGGCCGGTGGTGCGGGACACCCTGCACCGCCAGGGCGGCGGAAGCGTCGAAGTCGAGATCGCCACCAGGGCATATGTCGAGAATGACCGGCCGGTCATTCATCTGGTCATCCGTGACATTTCTGAGCGCCTGGCCCTCGAGCAGACCGCCCGCGCGGTGGATTTGCGCTTGCAGCAGGCCCAGAAGATGAACACCGTCGGGGCGCTGGCCGGCGGGGTGGCGCACGAAGTCAACAACATGATGTCGGTCATCCTGGGATTCTCGGAGATCATCCTGGGCGACGAGCAACTCACGGCACAGAGCCGGACGGATGTAGAAGAGATCGCGAAGGCCGCGCGCCGGACGGCCGCTGTCACGGCCCAGCTCCTGGCATTCAGCCGCCGCGCATTCCACCACCCGGCGCCGCTCGACGTCAGCCAATTTCTGAGCGGCTGCGAGGGCGTGCTTCGCCGGCTGCTTGGGGCAGGACGCCGCCTGATCCTCGAAACCGGTGGCGATTCCCTTATCCTGGCCGATGCCGGCCAACTGCAGCAAGTGCTGATAAACCTCGCCCTGAACGCGCGGGACGCCATGCCGATGCATGGCACCCTCACCCTGCGGAGCGCGATCGCCACGGTGGCGACCAACCAGCTCACCAGCAACGGCGACCGAATGACGGCGGGGCGCTACGCGACCATGGAAGTCCGCGACACCGGATCGGGAATGAACGCCGCCACGAGAGAACAGATTTTCGAGCCGTTCTTCACCACCAAGCCCGAAGGCGAGGGTACTGGTCTGGGGTTGGCCGCTGCGTACGGGATCATCCGGCAGAACCACGGATTCATCAGCGTGGAGAGCGAGCCGGGACGCGGCACCGCGTTCATTCTGTACTTTCCGCTGCTCGACGGGGTGGCAGCCACTCGAGACGAGCGCAGCGGCGAATCGCGGTTGAAGGTGCCGGCCGGACCACTGGGTGACACCTTGCTCGTGGTCGAGGACGAGCCAGCCGTGCGGTCCATCACGGCGCGGGGCCTGACAGCGGCCGGCTTCCGTGTGCTAGCGGCGGCTGACGGCGCGGAGGCGCTCGCGCTCATAGAGCGGAACGGTCCGCCCGATCTAGTGCTGACAGACATCATGATGCCCGGCATGAGCGGGTCGGAGCTGGGCCGCCTGCTGCGCCAGCGGTTCCCATCGTTGCCGGTCCTCTACATGTCCGGCTATTCGCCAGGCGACCTCCATCGTGAGGGCGCGAGCCCACCTGCGCGAATCATGCAGAAGCCGTTCAGCCCGGAAGAGCTGGTCCGACGGGTGCTCGAGGAACTGGAGCATCACCTTACCCCGATCCCGACTCCTGGTCGAGAGCCGCCGGCCACGGACGGTGCGCCGCGCGACCCGCATCCGACCCGGTGATTGGCCGGCAACTCACGGTCCTGTTCCAGCACCTGCAACTCATCCGTACCCGCACCTCCTCCGCGCCGTCTCACGGCCACCGTCTTCCGAAACGTCTGACGCCACGACGCGCGCCCCGTCCCGGGCGTATGCCGATGCCAGAGCCCGCTCCCGTGACCATCGCCGTCTTCCCACTGAGTCCCGTCGTGTCCTCTGTCGCCGCAAAAAAGACGGCGAAGGGCCGCATCGCCGATTGCGTTGCGGCCCCTCCTGCCCCGCCCTGCCCTCCCGCTCCTAGCGCCGGAGCATGGTCCGAAGCTGCGCGGGCATCGCGGGCATCATGGAGTGGGAGGTCGGGCGCGTTGCGGCGACTGCACGTTCCACGCGCGTGCCTGGCACTGGCGTGGCGAGGAAGGCATGCGGTTCGCCGGTCTTGAGGTCGATCGCCAGTCCCGCGATCTGCCCGGACGCGTTGATCCCGAACGGCAGGGCCACAAACAGGTTCGAGTTCTGGGGAATCAGCGCATTGATATCGAAGAACGAGCCATTCTGCCACAGATAGCCGCGACAGTTGCCCAGCGGCACGTCACATGACGCGCCGACCATCTGGCCGCGGTCGTTGGCCTGGAAGGGAGTGTTCTGGGCGTCAGCCGGATCCGAGCTCATGAGACCCAGGTCCTGCATGCCAGTTCCGCGAGTCCAGCGGAACGCGTGCGTTGAACCGCCAGGATAGCTGGCTGCCCCGAAGACTTCACCCTTGTTGTTGACGGCCGCCGCGAATCCGACGCCTTCCGCACCCAGCGTTCCCAGATACGTGGGCACGCCGCGGTCCCACAGCACGGCGTGCGGTCCCGTACCAAAGCCACCGTAGAAGGTGTTGGAGCAGAGTCCTGACGTGCCGACGACCTGACCGTTCGCGTTGTTGCGCGATGCCATGGCGACTTCATCGCCCGGCAGGGGCGGCAGCTTGTGCACCTGGCCATGTTCCCAGACGACCGCCTGAAAATGGCTCTTCTGCGGCAGGATGCAGCTGTTGTCGAGCACGCCATCTTCTGCAAGCCCATCGACCTGGCCCGCGCTGTTCATGGAAAGCGCCGCCGCGTTGTTGCCGCCCAGGGTTGGCAGCTCAGTCATCACGCCGCTGTCCCACACCGCGGCCCGACAGACATAGGGCGTGCCGAAGCCGCAGAAATTCTCGGCCAGCGGGTCCACGTCAGCGGTCTCCGACAGAATGGCCAGCGCGTTGTTGCCCGTCCGGCCGCCGGCCTGGCTGTTGAGCGCGTCACCGCCGAGAGAGCCAGTGTTGGTCACCTGTCCACCCTGCCAGAGGAACCCATGCTGGACGCCACCCGGGATGGTGCCGGCGCCGGCCACTCGTCCCGCGTTCGAGATGTCGAATGCCGCGCTGAAGGCGCCATCAAAACCGGCGGCCGCGAGATCAGGCTGAAGATCCCGGATTTCATATCGGGGTGGCGCTGCGGCATGACTCGCAGCGCTCTCGCCGGGCGGTGATGCTGGCACCAGGGCCGGCTCGGTGGACTGGTCGGCGCAGCCGCTCGCCAGCAGGCCCGCAGCGATCAGGGCGGCGGCGTGCCAGCGCGCGCGGCGCCCCGATGCTGCGTGGCTGGCGTGGATCACGAATGCAGGGTCAGCAGTGTCTGTTCTCATGGTGCATGTCTCCGGATGTGAAACGGGGTTCCCGGCGGCCGCGCGAATCGCGGAACCCCGTTTGCTGCGGTGATTACCAGACCGTATCTTGGACGGCATCACGAGGCCGCTTGAGCAGACGCGCAGAAACCGCCCGAAGGACGCAAGGCGGGCGCGCGGCAGGTCGGGGGAGTCATGGCCGAACGGCGTGAGACGGCGACGGAAGCAGCTGAAGCGGAGACCGCCAAGGCCGACGCTGAGCTCCGCCGAGGAGCGCCTGAAAGCCTGCAGCAGCTCATGCCACTGGTGTACGCCGAACTGCGTCGCATCGCCCACCGCCAGCTCGCCGCCGAATCCCCGGGACATACCCTCTCGACGACCGCCGTTGTCCACGAGGCGTACCTGCGCCTGTCGGAGCAGACCCGCGTCGACTGGACCAATCGCGCCCAGTTCTTCGGGCTCGCCGCCCGTGTCATGCGCCGTGTGCTGGTGGACTATGCCCGCCGTCATCGCGCCACGCGGCGCGGTGGCGCGCATCGTCAGGGAGTGCCGCTCGAACAGGTCGACGGCGAGGCGGGTCGTGATGCGCTCGCCGTGAACGTGCGCAGCGACGAGTTGCTGGCCCTGGATGAGGCGCTGGAACGTCTGGCCATGCTCGACCCCCGCATGAGCCGGGTCGTTGAGTGCCGCTATTTCGGCGGTCTCACCGAGGCCGAAACCGCTGAGGTGCTCGGTGTCTCCAAGCGTACCGTCTCGAACGACTGGTTCATGGCGAAAGGATGGCTCTACCGGGAGCTGGAGCCGGGGCGGCAATGATGGCGCGTGGCGATCAATGGCCCACGGTGCGACAGATCATGGAGGCGGTGCTTGCCGCGGCACCGGAGGAACGGGAAGCGCTGCTCGACCATCTTGCCGGACCGGACCGGGCGCTGAGGGCCAGAGTCGAGGAGCAGCTACGCTGGTCTGACCGGGCCGAGGAGTCGGGCTTCCTGGCTGAACCGGTTGCGGCCCTGGCTGGGCAACTGCTGGGCGACAGCGCCAACAATCGCCCGGATGACGCCGCTGTCGTGAAAGAACAGGCAGACCAGGAGACGGCGCTCCGCGAGGGACTGGCTGAACGTTATGAGGTCGAGCGCGAAATCGGGCGCGGCGGCACGGCAACGGTCTACCTGGCTCATGACCGCCGTCACGCCCGGCGCGTTGCGCTCAAGGTGCTTCACCCCGCACTCGGCGCCACCATCAGTCTCGACCGCTTCCTGCGCGAGATCAGGGTGACGGCCGGGCTGGCGCATCCGCATATCCTGCCGCTGTTTGATTCAGGGGTTGCCGAAGTCGAGCGTCGGGCGGTCGACGCTCGACGCCCGACGCTTCTCTACTACGTCATGCCCTACATCGAGGGAGAGACGCTGCGGGGACGGCTGGCACGTGAAGGGCCGCTGCCGCTGGACAGCGCCTTGCGCATCCTGCGGGAAGTTGCGAGCGCGCTTGGCTACGCCCACGCGAACGGCGTCGTGCACCGGGACGTCAAGCCGGCAAACATCCTGCTTGTCGCGGGGCACGCCGTGATGGCCGACTTCGGCATCGCGCGCGCCATGCACCAGGCGCGAGAGCCAGCCGCGCCGGATAAACGATTCATCACCGAGCATGGGGCGGACGCGGGCGATACGCTGACCGGCACGGGCATTTCACCCGGCACGCCGGCGTACATGGCACCCGAGCAGGCACTCCCCGGCGCGGTGGTGGACTTCCGCGCCGACCTCTACGCCTTCGGACTGGTGGCGTACGAGATGCTCGTGGGGCGCCATCCATTCGGAATCCGCCCTCCAGCCGAGATGCTCGAACTGCATGCTACCGAAATACCGCTGCCCCCCTCGCACTACCGGCCTGACATTCCCGAAGCACTGAACCAGCTGGTAACAGCATGCCTGGCCAAGAACCCGGCAGAACGCCCACTGTCCGCGGACGACGTCAGCGGCGTCATTGAACGCATGCAGCCGCGCGCAGAGCCGAATGCCGTGGCGCCAAGGCATTCGGCGGGAAGCGTGCCCTCCCGCACCCGCCGCGCGGTAGCGATCGCGGCGGTCGTGGTCACCGCGATCGGCCTCACGCTCGGCATCCCGGCGCTTCGGCACGCCATCGTTCCATCACACCTCTCTGCCGACGATGGGCGCGGCGGCGGCGTTCACTCGGTAGCCGTGCTGCCGTTCACGAGCGCGGGAGGCGCGGCGGACCAGCATTACCTCGGCGACGGCCTGGCCGATGAGCTCTCCTCGTCCCTCAGCCGGCTGCCGGAACTCGCAGTGGTGGGCCGCACGTCGAGCATGACGGCGCAAGGCGGGAAGGCATCAGCCCCCACCATCGGCCGCTCACTCAATGTCGAAGCCGTGGTAAGCGGCACCCTGCAGCTCGCCGGCGACCGGCTCAGGGTCAGTGCGCAACTCGTCCGTAGCAGCGACAACCGGATCCTCTGGGACAGCGTCTTCGACAACCACGCCGGCAATCTCTTCACGGTGCAGGACGAACTCACCCGCAGCATCGCCACCGCCATCGCACCGCTGCTGGGCAGGCACGATACCGGCAATATTCCGGTCGGTTCCCAGCGCGGCACGGCGGACCAGGAAGCGTACGATCTTTACCTCAAGGGTCGCTACTACTGGATGCAGCGCGGGGCGGGAAACATCGTCCAGGCCATTTCCTTTTTCCGGCAGGCTGTGGGGCGGGACCCCGGCTTCGCGCGGGCGCACGCGGGACTCGCGCTCGCGTACGGCCTCCTGCCAGTCTACGTTGCCGACCCGCCCGATTCAGCGATGCCGCTGGCAGTGTCGAGCGCCCAGCGCGCGCTGGCGCTCGATTCTACCCTGTCAGACGCGCATCTCGCCCTTGGCCTTGCCTTCGAGACGGAATTGCACCTGCGAGCGGCACTCAGCCAGTACCAGATGGCGATGACGCTCGATCCCTCCTCGGTCACCGCCCATCACTGGCTGGGGTACTGCCTGCTCAACCTGGGCCACACCGACGAAGCGCTGATCCATCTGCGCCGCGCGACGGCACTCGACCCGCTGGCCGCAGCGCCGGCGAGCGCGGTCGCCACCGCACTCCTGTACGACAGGCGCTTCGCGGACGCGCGCGTTGCGGCCCGGCACGCACTCGCGCTCGACTCGACCTTTGGCTTCGCGATCTGGACGCTAGGCCTGGCCGAGGCACTGGATGGGCAGGCTGATAGCGCCGTGACGACACTCGAGCACGGCACGGAGTTGCAGCCGAGCGACCTGCGGCTGCGCACGGCATTGCTATTTGCCTACGCTGCGGCCGGTCGGTGGGATGACGCTGCGATGTTACGGAAGGGGCTCGGCGCGGGGGACCAGGCCTTCGCGGACGGCACGGAAGATGAGTTCGCGGACCTGGTCTTCGGCGATCGCGTGCCGCTCGTTCGAGTGCTGGCAAGCGGGCCAGGCGCGCGCCGGTACCTGAGAAGCGGCGGCGCCATTGGCTGCAACCCACTGTTCGACCCACTCTGGACGGACGCGCGGTTTACGGCCGAGATGCGCCAGCTGGGCGTGGAGAAGTGTCCACTTGCACGCCCGTGGCCTGTTCAGCAGGGGGTGGCGCACTCCTGACACCCGCCGCCCGCGGTGCGGGTCATGCCCACCCGGTGTACCGCTTCGGGTTGCCGTCAGACTTCGTCTTGCATTCCTCGCTGCAGAAGTAATAGCGTTCGGGATGCGTGACTCATGAATTCCTCCCTGGGGGCTGCGAGGGACACGCGACGCGGTATCTCGCGTGCCTCAGGCCTCACGTCTCACGCCCCGTGCCCTCCTGATTCACCCGCAACTCATCCCGCACCTGCTCGACCCCGCGCACCTTCCTCACCGTGGCGAGCGCGGCGGGCAGCTCCTCGCGCGGGATCTGGCCGCCGAGTGTCACGATGCCATCGCGGGCCGTGACCTCGAGCGCCGACGCGTGATTCACCTTGTGACCGAGCTCTGCCCGAACTCGCTCAGTCAGCTGGTCATCGTCGACCGTCCCGTTCTTTCGCTCACGGAGATGGCCTTTCAGCTCCGCCACCGCTCCCTCGGCGCGATGCTTCAGGTCTTCTGCCCGCCGGCGGAACTCGCGCCGGCCCGTGCGCAGCGCGCTGCTGGCCCGGTCCCGGACCAGCGCCCGGCGGCGGGCGCCGCGCCTGGGGTCAAGCATGTACATGAGCGCCGCACCGAGGCCGAGCCCGGCCAGAAGCGCCCCGGTTTGCCTGGAATGTTTCCGCATGATGCACCTCCTTCATGACGCCATCGTTGCGTACAATCCAGTCCATGATACTGCTGGCCATCATGCGCGGATGTGAGAGTGGTCACGGCCGGCGCCGGGCGCTGAGTGCCACATCCCTACTCCGCCCGCTGGGCCAGCACCCTCCGCAGCATCGCCGTCAGGCCCTCGCGCGTGAAGGGCTTCTCTACCAGTGAGATCCCTGGCTCCAGCACGCCATGGTCGGCGATCGCATCATCGGTGTAGCCGGACATGTACAGCACGCGGAGACCGGGGCGCCGTCGCATCAGCTCGGCGGCGAGTTCCTTCCCGCTCATCCCCGGCATGACCACGTCTGTGAGCAGGACGTCGATCGGTTCGGTGGTCCGGTCCGAGATGGCGAGCGCTTCATCGCCATTGCCGGCCTCCAGGATGGTGTAGCCCTGGCTCTGGAGCACCCGGCGCGTGAAGCGACGAACCAGCGCCTCGTCTTCGACCAGCAGCACCGTCTCCGAACCGCTGCGCGCACCGGCCGGTTGCGGGGGGGCGATCTCCGACACCGGCGCAGCCTGCGCCCGGGGCAGCAGCACGCTGAACGTGGTGCCGGCGCCAAGCTCTGTTTCAACGTGAATGTGGCCTTCCATCTGCTTCACGATGCCGTAGACCGTGCTGAGCCCGAGTCCAGTGCCCTTCCCCGGCCCCTTGGTCGTGTAGAATGGCTCGAAGATGTGGTCGCGAACATCCGGCGGGATGCCCGTGCCGGTGTCGCCGACCGCCAGGACCACGCACTCGCGCGCACCGAGTTCGGGCGTCATGGCGCGCACGGCGGCGGGATCCACGTTGCGGGTGGAGATGGTCAGCGTCCCTCCAGCCGGCATCGCGTCACGCGCATTGACCACGAGATTGACGAGCACCTGCTCCATCTGCCCCGGGTCGGTGACGGTGGGACCCAGTGCGGGATCGAGGTCGCTCTTCAGCATCACGTCCTCGCCGATCAGCCGGCCTACCATGCCCTGCATGTCCCGCACGACCGAGTTCAGGTCCACGCGCGCCGGCTGGAGCACCTGCTTGCGGCTGAAGGCAAGCAATTGCCGGGTGAGCGTCGCCGCGCGCGTGGCGGCGAGCTCGATCTGCTGCAGTTCTTCCTTGAGCGGCCCATCCTCGGGGGTGTCCAGCAACAGGAGCTGCACTCCGCCCATGATGACCGTGAGCACGTTGTTGAAGTCATGGGCAATGCCGCCGGTGAGCCGGCCGATCGCCTCCATGCGCTGGGCGTGGCGAAGTTGCTCCTCGCTCTGGCGCAACGCTTCTTCCGCCTGCTTGCGCGCCGTCACGTCCTGCACGGTCCCGATGACGCGCTGCGGCGCGCCCGCGACGTCACGTGTGAGGGCCGCCCGCGCCGAGATGGCCTTGGCAGTCCCGTCGGCCGAGTGGATCCGGAATTCCAGCTCGATGTGCCCGCCCCGGCGGGCGACCTGCTCGAGCTCATTGAGCACGCGAAGTCGGTCTTCCGGCAGGATGGCATTGGTGAGGGGAGCCCTCCACTCCGACCGGGAGCCGGTAAATCGGAACCCGAAGATCCGGCTGGTCTCGTCCGAGCTCACGACTTCGTCGGAGTGCACGTCCCATTCCCAGCTGCCAAGCTGGGCGATATGCTGAGCCTCCGCGAGCTGCTGCTCGCTCTTCCGCAACTGCTCTCCGGCCAGCTTGCGCTCCGTGATATCGCGAATGATCGCGAGCACCAGGGCCTCTCCCCCGGTGGACGCCGTGGAAGCGGAAAGATCACAGTAGGTTACCTCGCCGTTCTCGCGTTCCAGCCGGAATTCGACATGCGTGAGCTCGCCGGGCTGTGCCGCACCCAGGAGGCGGTGCTGGATAAGCTCCGCGTCGTCGGCCGCCGTGAACAGTTCACGGACATTGCGCCCCAGCAGCTGCTCCGGCGGGTGCCCGAAGAGCTCCGCGGCCCGGCCATTCACCTCGAGCACCATGCCCTGCATGTCGAAGACCAGGATGGCATCGCGCGCCCGGTGCATCAGGGCGCGGTAGCGCTCCGTGGAGGTGTGGGCCTCCTCCGCCTTGATCCGTGCCACTGCCTCCAGGCGGTCGCGCGCCTCGGCAAGCTGGCGCTGCTGGCGCTCGAGGATATGGTTGGCACGAACGATGTCCTCCACGCTCGAAAGCAGCAGGTCGAGGATCTGCTCCTTCTCGGACGTGATGGTGAAGCGACCACCCAGGAACATGATGTCCACGCCCATCGAGGCGCGGCCGCGGCGGCGCAACTGGGCGCTGTCCAGCACCCGCCGGATGCGCGCGAGAAGCTGCTCCGGCTCGTACGGCTTGGTGATGTAGTTGTCCGCACCGGCCTCGAGCCCGCGCACGATGTCGGTCGGGTCGGCGAGGCTGGTGAGCAGGACCACGGGAAGCGGCGGGTTGGAGGTGCGCTCCTTGGCCCGGCGGCAGAGCTCGTACCCGTTCATGCCCGGCATTACGATGTCGGTCAGTAGCAGATCGAATGCCTCGGCGCCGAGTCGGGTGAGGGCCTCCTCGCCGCTTCGAGCCAGCGTCACCCGGTATCCCTGCTGCTCGAGCAGGGCTCGCACCTGCTCAGCCTGGGTAGGGCTGTCCTCGGCGACCAGGATTGAACTCGTCATCCGTGCGTCCTCGCTATGATATCAGTCAGGCGATCCGCAATTCGCGGCAGCGGGAGTTCGAGATCGGAGAGGCCCGCGAGCTTCGCCTCGCGGGGCATCCCGTACACCACGCTGGTGACCTCGTCCTGTGTCAGCACCAGGCCGCCAGCCTGCCGCACCGCCTCGAGCCCCGCCACGCCATCACGCCCCATGCCGGTCAGCACGACCGCCACGGCGCGCGCACCGTGACTCCGTGCGACCGACTCGAACAGGAAGGTCGCCGACGGCCGGAATCCGCCGATCGATGGCGCGTTCGACAGCATGACCCGGTCGCTCCCGCGCACGCCGAGGTGGACGTCGTCGGGTGCGAGATAAACCGTGCGCGGCTCGAGCACCTCGCCCTCCAATGCGACGCGGACCCGCAGGTCGCAGCGCCCCTTGAGCCAGCCGCAGAGACCGGGCATGAATCCACGGGCGATGTGCTGCACGATCAGGATCGGCACCGGAAAGTCGCGCGGCAGGTCCATGAGCACCCGCTGGAGCGCGGCCGGCCCCCCGGTGGATGCCGTCATCGCGACGATGCCAGCACCGTGCGCGTCGATCGCGCGCGGGCTGAGTGGAGGCGACTTGGCCATCACGTTCTTCGAGGGCCAGCGCCGCACCACTTTTACACCAGCCATCGCCCGCACCATGGTGACAAGCTGGTCGCGGTGTGCCGTGAAGCCGGGCGCATTCGGGTCACCGGGTGGTGCCATGACCATGAGCGCGCCAGCACGGGTGGCGTCCAGCGAGAGCTGCACCTCCTGATCGGTCACGCCGGATGAGACGACCAGGATCGGCACCGGCGCGCGCGCCATGATTTCCTTGGTCGCCTCGAGTCCATCGCACCGCGGCATCCGCACGTCCATGGTGACGAGGTCTGGCCGAAGCCGCAGCGCCATGGCCACCGCTTCGACGCCGTCCCGCGCCTGTCCCACGACCTGGAAGTCCGGCTCGGCGTCCAGGATCGCCACCAGCAGTTCGCGCACCGTCGGCGAGTCGTCAACCACCAGGACGCGGATCACGAACGTCAGCCCAGCAGCTGCCGGATGGTATCGAGCAGTGCCTGCTGGTCGAAGCTCGACTTGGCGACATACGCGTCTGCACCAGCGTCGAGCCCTCGCTGCTGATGCTCCGCTGATTCGAGCGCGCTGACCAGGATAACCGGCAACCGTGCGAGCCGCCGTGACTCCCGGATTGCCTCGCACAGCGCGACGCCATCCATGCGGGGCATCTCCACGTCCGAGACGACAAGATCGAACGATTCCCGCTCGAGCCGGCGCCAGGCATCAGCGCCGTCAGTGGCCGTGGCGACCTCAAACCCGGCCGCCTCGAGAACGCTTCGCTCGAGGCTTCGGGTCGTGATGGAATCGTCCACGACCAGGATGCGCCGGCGCGGCTGCAGTGGAGCCGCCACTGCAACCAGGCTCTGCGCCCCGGGGGCCGAATCGAGTCCTGCCGCAATCAGCGCATCAGGCCGCAATACCAGCGCCACTTCCCCGGTGCCCAGCAGCGCAGTGCCGGACGCGATTGGTAGCTCAGCGCGGACGTGACGCAGCGGCCGGACCAGCACCTCCTGTTCTCCCAGGAGGCTGTCGACCAGAAGCGCCATCCGGCGATTGAGCCCGATATTGAGGCGCATTACGGGAGTCCGGGCACTTTCCGGCGCCTCCGGCAGCGGCCAGCCAAGCAGCCCCGCGAGCGCAGCAACGGGAAGCGGCCCGGCGTCGGTCTGAAGCAGGTCACGCCCGTCGGCGCGGCGGATTTCCCCGGGCCGGATCCGGTCCAGGCGCTCGATGCTCTCGATCGGCAGGGCAACGGCGTGCCCGTTCACGCTGGCAAGGATCACGCGCAGCATGGCCAGCGTTGGCGGACACTCGAGAGTGAACGTGGTGCCTTTTCCCCGGGTCCACGCGACATCCATTCGGCCCCGAATTGCTTCGATGGCTTCGCGGGCCGCATCCAGCCCCACGCCACGCCCTGAAATCTCGGTTACTTCGTGACGGGTCGAGATGCCGCCCTGGAACAGGATCCGTGCCAGCTGCTGTTCGTCAGCCGGCGCGGCGTTTCCCCGCTGCTCCAGCTGCGCGCGAATGGCGTCCACGTCGAGCCCGGCCCCGTCATCCGCCACCGTGATCGAGAGCCGCTCGCCGCGGAGCTGGGCACTAACGGTCACGGTGCCAGCGGCCGGCTTGCCGCCTGCCACGCGCACGGACGGAGGTTCGATGCCGTGGTCTACCGCGTTCCGCACCAGGTGCAGGAGTGCCTCACGCACGGTATCGAGTACACCACGATCAGCTTCGACTTCCGATCCGACGACTTCGAGGCGCACTTCCTTTCCCGCCGCGACGGCCAGGTCGCGCACCACGCGCGGCAGCAGCGCCGCGGCATCACTGAAGCGCCCCAGTCGCAGGTGCCGGAGCCGCTGGCCCAGCTCCTCCGTCACCTGCACCAGGCCGCGCGCATCCTCGGCGGCCGCGGCGCAGAGCCGGTCGGCGTCACGCACCAGCGAATCCAGCTCGTGCTGCATTTCGCCCAGTGCGGGCGTTGGCCCGGCGTGGGCGCGAGCCGGTCTGCTGCCCGACTTTCGCCAGGCGTGCGCACAGCGCGCAGCCAGGTCGCGGAGCTCACGCATCTGGTCGACCCGCGTGTCACTCCGGGCCACGGCAACGAGCAAGCCCTCGGAGGAAGCCAGCAGGTCGTTCATCTTGTTCACTTCCACGCGAACCCGCTCCGCGCGGATGACAGGTGCGGCAGCGGGAGCCACGCCGGGGGGCTGCTCCAGGGCGTGTGCCGGTGCCGCCAGTACTTCCGGCTGGGATGGCGATGGTGGCGCCGATGAGTCGCGCGCACCAAGCTGCTGGGCGGCGCGCGCGAGCGGCGAATCAGTGAGTGAGGTGCCCGCCTGCATGCGCCGGCTCGCATCAGCCAGCGCGTCGACCGCTTCGAACAGGAGCGAGAAGTGCTCGCTGGCGAGGGAAGTCTTTCCGTCCCGCGCCCCCGCGAGCAGCGTTTCAAGCTCGTGACAGCACTCCTCGACCAGCGGGACCCCGGCCGCCCGCGCCGCCCCCTTCAGCGTATGGGCTCCGCGGAAGAGCGCCCGCAGGCGGTCGAGATCGCCCGGCGCAGCCTCGAGCGCGAGCAGGTCGGCGCTCATGCTGGCCGCCTGCTCCTCGAGCTCCAGGATGAAGGTGGCCAGCAGGCGGGCCGAGAGCTCCTCCCGGTTCACACCGGCTCCGGAACCCGGTGGAGGCGGCGCTCGCCATCATTGCCCACCAGCGCGGAGAGGTGCACGCCGATCCGGTTCAGGTCGGCGGCCGCCTGCTCGGCCTGGCGAGTAGACGCCAGCGTCTGGTGGGTCGCTTCCTGGATGTTGCTCATCGCCTGGCGGATCTGCGTCATCCCGATGGCCTGCTGGCCGGCCGAAGCCACGATCTGGGCGGCAGCCTGCGCCGATTCCGAGATCGCATCAACCAGCGTGCGAATAGTCTCGCCCGCTTCGGTCACCTGGCGGACGCCCGCCGCCACGTGCTGGGTTCCCCGCTCGGTGGTCATGACGGCGGTGCCGGTGGCCCGCTGGATTTCAGAGAGGATCTGGCTCACCTGCACGGTGGCCTGCTTGGAGCGCGCGGCCAGGTTCCGCACTTCGCCCGCTACCACCGCGAAGCCACGCCCCTGCTCGCCGGCTCGTGCGGCCTCGACGGCGGCATTGAGTGCCAGCAGGTTGGTCTGCTCGGCGATTTCATTCACCGTCGAGATTATGGCGCCGATGGCCTGCGCCTGCTCCGCCAGCGCGAGGATGCTGTCGGCAATCGATTCCACCTGTTCCTTGACGCCGCTCATGGCCGCCACCGACTCCTCCACTGCGCGCCGGCCCGACTTTCCGATGTCGGCCGCGCGCTGGGCGGAGTCCGCCACCGCACGGGCGCGCTCGGCCGCGTGGTCAGCGGTCTGCGAGACCTCGTCCACCGTGGTTGAGGTCTGCATGACGGCCGCCGATGTTTCCCGGGCGCCGGCTGCCTGCTGGGTCGTTGCCGCCAGAATCTCCGCCGCACTGGAAGCCAGGACGCCGGTGGTCTCCTTGAGCGGCGCCGTGATCGAGCGGTTGAGAAGCCAGGCGGAAACACCACCCAGCAGGAGGGCGAGGATGGCGGCCACGAGCATCAGCTGCTCCATCCGTCGTGCGGCCCGCTCCGCGCTTGCGGTGATCGAGTCACTGGCGGTCATCGTCACCTCCACCCCTCGTTCGACGACGTCGCGCACGGCGAGCCGGGCCGGGTAGACACGGTCGCGCCAGAACTGATTCGCCTCGGCGCGCCGATCCGCTCGCATCAACGAGTCCGCTTGCAGCGACAGGGTGTTCCACACTTCCATACGCGCCAGCGCCTCTGCCCAGGTCCTGCTGCCGCGACCAACGTCCGCCGTGTCACGAAGTCGTTCGAGCAACTGCCGGGCGGAGGCGGCGGAGCTATCGGCCGCCAGCGCAAACTCCTGCCGGGGTGATACCAGGAATCGCAGGTGCTGGAGATTGGCCTCCTGCACCAGTGACTCGGCCTCCAGCGCGGGCTCGAGCACGGCTTGCCGCTGCGACAACGCCATGCCGTAGGCGCCGCGTGAGTTCCGCAGCGCCACGATGCCAACCACGGCCAGGACGACCACCAGTCCCAGGATCAGCGCGAAGCCAGCCACGATCCTCCAGCTCACCGTTCGAGTCACAGCGGTGCTCCTTCCGTCAATTGACGTATCAATGCCGCAGCATCGAGAATGGAAATGGCGTCGGGGGTGATGCCACGAAGGTGGGGCCGTGCACTTCCTGCTTCACTCGGAAGTAATGCCGAAAGCCCGACATGCTGGAGATCGAGCCCAGCGGTCACGATGACTCCCACTGCCTGTCGGCCGTCACCGATGACCATTACCTGCCGAGCGTGTGCTTCATCTGCACGTGTGTCCTCGATTCCCTGAAGCACCAGTCTCAGGTCCATCACCGTGAGCACATCGCCGCGCCAGCCCGTGACGCCTACGGCAGGTGGCGCAACGCGCGGCAGGGGGGTGAGCCGAGCCTGAGCGAGAACCTGGAGGACGAACCGCGACTCGATGGCGCACCGCTCGGAGCCCACACCAAAGACGACGACTTCGAGCATGTCGTCGTCCGTTTCGCCCTCGAGCGGCTGGGCCAGCAGACGGGCGCGCTCACGCAGCACGGCACGAACCTGTTCCGGCGAGGCGGCCGCAGCTGCGCGGGCCTGGATTTCTTCGAGCTTGCGACGGAGTTCGCCCCAATCCACCGGCCCTCGCGACGAGGCGCGGCGCGAGGGCGTCACGCGGCGTCACCCATCAGCTGGAGCTGCGCCCGTGCGAACGTGGCGAGGCGGCTCGCCAGCTCCCCGCCCGATGCCGGCACTTCCTGCGAGGGCGGCATGCGGGCGAGGAGAAGCTCGGCGTTGTGGAAGGCGCGCCGGGCTCGCTCCATTTCATCGAGCCGGACCAGGACACAACCCAGGGCCAGGTGTGCCGGCACCAGCGTGCGGTCGAGGTACACCGCCCTGCCGGCGGCGCCGGCCGCCTCGTGATGAAGACCGGCTTCATTCAGCAACAGGGAATTGAGGTAGTGCAGCTCAGCACAAAGCGGCGCCAGTTCGAGCGCCGCGGCGCACAGGACCCCTGCCTCGGTGAACTGGCCCGCATCTGCCAGCCGCCGAACTTCGTCGAGTGCGTCTGCCAGGGGCGGCTCGCCGCTGGAAGGTCCGTGCTTCGCGCGCGCCGAGTCATCGCGAGCTGACGCCTCGCGTGGCTGGGGCGCAGCGAGCACGCTCTCCGGGCCCGTGGCCGCTTCCGCGGGCGATGGTCGTGGCAGAGTGGTTTCCCACCGCGCTGCGCGCCGAGGCAGCGCCCGGGCACGCGGACGGCGATACGCCACGCCCGCACCGGTCAGCACGGTCTCGCAGTTCAGGAGCGCGCCGAGCGGAGGATCCGCGCCACCCAGCAGCAGCCAGCCCGACTCGCTGAGGCAGTCGAGCAAGGCGCGCGCAACGCGCGCCACGGTGCGCGGCGAGAAGTATATCAGGACGTTGCGGCAGAGAATCAGGTCCATCTCCGCCAATTCACTCGTGGAATGGGCAAAGCGCGCGTCCGCGAGATTCAGGTAGCGGAAAGTGACGCTGCGCCGGATGGCGGGGAGCAGCTCAAACCGCTGGCCCTGGCGGCGGAAGTACGTCTGCACCGCCTGGTCGGGCATGCCCCGTAGCGACCAGTGGGTGTACTGCCCCTGACGCGCGCGGCCGAGCCGCCTGCGCACGATGTCGGTGCCGGTAACGCGGGAGCGCCCGGCGAGTCCGGCTTCCCGCAGGAGAATTGCGAGCGAGTATGCCTCCTCGCCCGTGGCGCACCCCGCACTCCATACCCGCAGTGGCGCATCCGGCCGCGCCTGCAGGAGTGACGGCAGCACCGACTCACGAATGAAGTCGAACTGGGCAGGATCGCGGAAAAAATAGGATTCGCCGACCGTGAGATCGGCCATGACCAGATCGAGCAGCGCCTCATCGGCGGTGATCGCGTCGAGGCCGGCCCCAGCCGCCGTATCCGCATGCGCGGCCATGCGACGGCGAATCGACCTGGCCAGCCCGGCATGCCGGTCCGGAGCGAGCGCGAGCCCCGCCCATTCCGCCACACGCTCGAGCATGGCGTCGACGAGTCGAGGCTCAACCATTCTGATCTCCGGCACCCATCGCGCGCTCGCGCGAAGCCGCAGCGAGCGCATCGTCCAGCGCCTCGGACTCCGCCTGCGTCAGGAAGGCGTCGAGATCAGTCATGAGCACCAGGCCGTCGGGGAGTCGGGCCACGCCCGCGATGCGGCCCGCTCTCGGCAGGACATCGAGAATATCCTCGACGTTTCCTTTCTCGACCTCGGCCACGTCGAGCGCCCGATCGACTTGCAGCAGGACGCCGCGCCCGTTGCAAGTTGCATGAATCAGGTGCTGGGCGAGATCGGAGGGAACGACGTCAAGTCCGAACCGACGGCGCAGGCTCACCACCGGGCAGAGTACGCCCCGGACGTCCACCACACCCTCGACGACGCTGGGAGCTCCGGCGACGGCGGTAATCTCGACCACATGAAGAATTTCCTTCGTCGCAGGCACCGGCAGACCGTAGCGCTGCCCCGCAACGTCGAAGATGACAGCTTGCATTCAGTACACCGGCGGCGGAACGCGCCGGTGGTGGTGTGCGTTGACCCCGAAGCGGTGTGGCAGGCCACACGTGCAGCTGCGATCAGGTAGTATCACCGGTCTCGCCAATGCAGGGAGGAAAAGGAGCCAGGTTATCGCAGGTATGCAGCAACGATACGAAGGCATGAGCATGGAAACAAGTCACCCACGCGGAGGCGGGTGGCCCGCTTTCGATCTCGTCCGGTTCTGCCCTGTCCATGCAGCGTGTTGCAGGACAGTCACTTGGGCCAAGAATCGCTGACGCGACCGCCTCCACTTTGCGCTGCTGCATCTTTCCGTCATCGTGTCATGAATCTTGCCGCACCGATGGTCCGACCTTGGCAGGCGAGGGTGCAGACCTGCCGAAGCCAGCCTTGAGCGAGGTAAGCCTGATGCATCCAGCCGAACTGCGGAGGAGCAGCAGCAACAGCCGATCACAATGGTCGCCTGGTCCGATCGTCGCGATTGCTCTGCAAGAATACGACAGTAGCCGCCAATTCTTTGACACCGGGCGGGCCCATGTCTGAGTGCCGTTACCCCGATGCCAGCATCCTGGTCGTGGACGATGATGCCGACGTCCTGCGAACCCTGGGCCGGATACTTCAGCGTGCCGGTTACCGGCGCGTCACCGTGTCGGGCGATGCCGCCGAAGTGGCGGCGCTCGCGGCGCAAGTCGAGCCCGACCTGCTGCTGCTCGACTACCACCTCCCCGGACGTACGGGCGCCACGCTGATGGAGGAGCTTCGCGCCGCGGCGGGGCCCCAATCATACCTGCCTGTGCTGATCATCTCCGGCGACGCCACCACATCGGTCCGGCAGGGCGCACTCGCGGCCGGCGCGACCGACTTCGTGAACAAGCCGTTTGAAATCACCGAAGTGCTGCTGCGAATCCAGAACCTGCTCGAGGCCCGCTATCTGCATCGAGCCATCGCCGCCCAGAACCAGGGACTCGAACTCCGGGTGCAGCAACGCACGGCCGAGCTGAATGACGCACATCTCGACGCAATCGAGCGGCTGGCGCTGGCTGCGGAATTCCGGGACGATGATACCGGCCAGCACACCAATCGCGTGGGCGAAGGAACCGCAGTCCTGGCCGCCGCGATCGGACTTGCCGATGACGAGATCTACCTGCTGCGCCGAGCCGCGCCGCTGCACGACGTCGGCAAGATCGGCGTTCCCGATGCCATCCTGCGGAAACCGGGCCCGCTAACCGACCAGGAATGGGCCCTCATGCGCGAGCACACCCTCATTGGCGCCAGGCTGCTCTCGGGCGGCCGCTCGCGCGTGATGCATCTTGCCCAGCAGGTCGCCCGGTCGCATCACGAGCAGTGGGATGGGAGCGGTTACCCTGACAGGCTGGCGGGCGAGGACATCCCGCTGGCGGGGCGGCTGGTGATGGTAGCGGATGTCTTCGATGCGTTACTGGCGGATCGTGTCTACCGCCGGGCGTGGTCAGTGGACGCCGTGCTCGATTACATCCGGGAGCATGCCGGCCAACGGTTCGATCCGCAGATCGCTGCGCTCTGCCACCGGCCGGCGGTGCGCCGGGCCTTGCTCGCCACCCGCGCATCGCCGCCAGCGCCGGCGCATCGGCGCCACGATGCCCGGGTGCAGAGCCGCCTGGCGCTTCCGGCGGTATTCCGCTCGTGAGAGCCGCGGCAAAGCCGATGCCCCGGCCGGCAACGGCGGCCGGCATCGTCACGCCGCGATGTGCACCGTCTTGATGTTGACAAACTCCCGGATTCCGTAGCTTCCCAGCTCGCGCCCGTAACCCGATTCCTTGATGCCGCCGAACGGCAGCCGAGGATCCGAGGCGACGAGCCCGTTCACAAAGGTCGCTCCCGCTTCCAGCGCCAGCGCGACCCGCTCACCCCGCGCCAGGTTGCGGGTGAAGACCGCCGCGCCCAGCCCGAAGACGGAGTGATTGGCGAGCCGGATTGCGTCGGCCTCGTCATCGGCGGCAATGATGGCTGCTACCGGCCCGAACAGCTCCTCGTCGAATGCCGGCATTCCCGGCGTCACGCTGGTCAGCACCGTGGGAGGATAGAAGGCGCCCGGTCCATCGGGCACCGCGCCACCCAGCGCCAGCGTCGCTCCCCGCTCCACAGACTGCATCACTTGCCGATGGAGCCCATCGCGCAGGTCGGCTCGCGCCTGCGGTCCCAGGTCCGAGGCGGGATCGAGCGGATCGCCCATCCGCCTGGATCGCATCGCCGCGATGAATCGCTCGGTGAACTCACGCAGCACCGGCTGCACCACGATGAACCGCTTGGCCGCAATGCAGCTCTGCCCGCTATTGATCAGCCGGGACGTGACGCAGGTCGCGACCGCCTGATCGAGGTCCGCGTCCTCAAGCACTACATACGGATCGGAACCACCCAGCTCGAGCACTGTCTTCTTGAGGACTGCCCCAGCCTGGCTGGCCACCGCCCTGCCAGCCGGCGTACTGCCGGTGAGCGTGACCGCCCGTACCAGCGGATGCTCGATGACACGCTTCACCTGCCCGCTTCCGATCAGCAATGTGCGGAACAATCCCTCAGGTGCGCCCGCGCGACGGAAGATTTCTTCGATCACCAGCGCGCACCCAGGCACATTGGACGCGTGCTTGAGCAGCCCGGCGTTGCCGGCCATCAGCGCGGGCGCCGCGAAACGATAGACTTGCCAGAGCGGAAAATTCCACGGCATCACGGCGAGCACCACACCCAGCGGCTGGAAGGCGACGTACGATCGCGTGGCATCGGTAGCGACGACATCGGGCGCCAGCTGGCGCTCACCGTGCTCGGCGTAGTACTCGCACACCCAGGCACACTTCTCCGCCTCAGCTGCGCCCTGCTTCAGCGGCTTGCCCATCTCGAGCGCCATGAGGCGCGCAAGTTCATCTTTCCGCTCGCGCAGCATGTCGGCCGTGGCACGCAACAGCCCGGCTCGCTCGGCGAACGAGGTGGCGCGCCAGCCGTGCCAGGCGCGGGCCGCGTCCTCGATGGCCGATGTTGCCTGGTCTGGAGTCATTTCGTCGTATGTCTGGAGGGCGTCACCAGTGGCGGGATTGATCGAGATGATTGGCATGGGAGTCGAGGGTCGAGGGTCGAGGGATCAAGGGCCAGGCACTCTGCCCATCTCCCATGATAGCTGGTTCCGCTATCTTTGAGTCGCCAACAACTGCAGGATGCCATGACCGATAGCGCGCCGCCACCTCCGTCCCCCACCGATCCCGCCGAGTCCCGCCGCCGCATTCGCGCCGCGCTCATGGACGCGCGAAAAGTGGCGGTCGGCACCCACGCCGGCGAAGAAGTCCGGGTCCGGATGATGCATCCGGGTGCCTGGCTCCCAGAAGATGACGCCGACCGGCCGCTGGTATACCTCGCGTCCATGAAGTCCGATCCCAAGATCCGCGAGGTGACGAGCCGCCCCGAAATCGCGCTGCTGCTGCATGAGTCCCCGACCGGTGAAGAGCACACCAGCTGGGAGATGGAAATCACCGGGCGGGCCGAGGTAGTGCGAGATGCCGCGGAACGGGAACGCGCCAAGCAGGCCACCATGCGCACGTCGTCGATCGTGCAATACCTCGAATCGGTGGGCCAGACCGACCTGCTCGCGTTTGTGCGGGTGACACCACGCTTCATGAAGCACCGGATCTTTGGTGAAATCGTAGCGGGGCGGCCACCCTCCATCGTCGAGTTCGCCAGCGCCGCGGCTGACCGGCCCGGCGACTGGGCCCTGCTCGGCCGCCGCCTGGGCATCTGGAAGGAAGCGGTGCGCTGGCCGTCGCTCACCGCCAGCGCAGCGTCGGTGGTCGTGGGTGTGGCCGCGGCGTTCTGGGCCACAGGCACGGTACACTGGGGCTGGGCGGTGCTCACGCTGATGGCGGCGGTAGCCTTGCAGGCATGCACCAACATCAAGAATGATCTCGACGACCAGCTCTCCGGCGCCGACGACCTCAACCGCACTCCCATCCTCGGCTTCACCGGCGGCTCGCGCGTACTCCAGCGCGGACTGGCCACTCGCGCCGAACTGCTCTCGGCGATGGCCGGCCTTGGGTTGCTCAGCGCCGCCATGGGCGCCTACTTCGCGCTGGCCGGACGGCCGGCCGTGGTGCTGTTCGGACTGGCGGGATTGCTCGTGGGCTGGACCTACACCGGGCCGCCGCTACGACTGGCCAACCACGGACTGGGAGAACCGGCGGTGGGGCTGGCGTTCGGCGTTGGTATCGTGTGCGGAAGTGCGTACGTACAGGCGGGTGCCGTGCCCATGGCGGCTCTGGCGGCATCGATTCCGGTATCGTTGCTGGTCGCGCTCATCCTTTTCATCAATGGCTTCCAGGACGCTGCCAGCGACGGCCTCGTGTCCAAGCGGACAGCCATCGTGCGGCTGGGCCCAAAACGGGCCAGCCGACAGTATCCGCTGATCGCCGCCCTCGCCGCGGTCGCGCTGGTGGTCTTCGTCGTCCTGAAGCTCCTGCCAGCGCTGGCGCTGCTGGGACTGGCGGGCTTCCCGCTATTCCTGCGAGCGACGCGCGTGGTGCTGAACAAGCACAGCGACGCGATGGAGCTGGTACCGGCGAATGCCTACACCGTCGTAGGCCACCTGGCGTGCGCGCTGGCGCTGGCGACAGGGCTGGTCTGGGACCGACTTGGGGGTGGGCTGCAGCCGGCGGTCATCGGCGTGGCGGCAGTGGGTGTGCTGGTGCTGCTGTATTACAATCGCTCCATCAGCCGGCTGGCCCGGGCGTTCTACGGGGTGCGCGACGCCGTCGCCCGG
>DAIMFY010000004.1:24785-25964 GCA_036724295.1 Gemmatimonadales bacterium
CTCCATCAGCCGGCTGGCCCGGGCGTTCTACGGGGTGCGCGACGCCGTCGCCCGGGGCTAGGGGCGACGGCCGTCTTGTTGCCGGCCCGCTTCGATGGCGACGCTAATATCCACGTCGTCGCCAATTACGGTGCCGCAGCATCCTGCTGGACCGAGGCTGGCAGCGTCAGGAGTGCTGACGCCGCCAGCGCCGTGAAGAATCGTGCGAGTTGCACGCGGCGCTCGCCCCGGTGTCGACGTCAGGCCGTCTGGACGCTGTCAGCAGGTGGCGCCGGGCGACGCGCAGCCAGGTTGACGAACCCGCCCAGGATACCAAGCCCCAGCAGCAGCAGCGTGAGACCTGAGGTCCAGAGTACTCCGAGCCCCAGCGCGGCGTCGAGCGAGAACATTCCAGCGCCGGTCAGACCGAGCGCGACAGCGCCAACACCATAGAGCAGCGGAACCTCGATGCCGTTGTTGGCGGCAAAGACTCCGCCCTTCCAGTGCACGCTCCCGGCCGCCACGATCATCACCGACACCATCAGCGCGGCTGCGACGGGCGTGAACAGCCCGAGCAGGAGCAGCAGCCCACTCAGCACCTCGGTGCCGGCCGCCATGCCGGCGAACAGGCGACCGGGACGGAAGCCGAGCTGTTCGAAGAAACCGGCGGTGCCGCGGAGTCCGTGACCCCCGAACCAGCCGAACAGTTTCTGGGCGCCGTGGCCCATCATGAGACCCCCCAGCGCCACCCGGGCGATCAGGAGCCCGGCGCTGAGCGTGAGGGCATCGGAAACGGGAATAGCGAGCATCGGGCAACTCCTTGCAAGTGATAACGTTCAGTGTTATAACAGATATTGCTGAAAAAAGTTCAGCGTGCGCCGCGGACGGCCGCCAGCCCACTGATCAGGCTCGCGAGCGTCCGCCCGCTCACATGGCCCAGGCGGCGTTGCTCCACCGCCTCGATCTCGGGCGTGACCCGCGTGAGCAGCTGCCGCCCGGCCGGGGTGATCCGGGCCGTCACGTGCCGCCGATCCCCGGAATCACGCTCGCGGGTAATAAGCTCCATGGTCTCGAGCCGTTCCAGCATGCGGGGCACATCTGGCACACTGGCCACCATCCGCTCGGCGACTTCCCGTCCACACAGTCCGGCCGCGCCCGCGCCCCGCAGGATCCGCAGCACATTGTGCTGGGTGGAGGTGA
>DAIMFY010000005.1:0-24770 GCA_036724295.1 Gemmatimonadales bacterium
CGAAGTGCTGCCATCGGGTGGAATCGGCCGGCAGGTAGAAGATGCCCTGGCCGTAGGTGCCAACCCAGACGCCACCGTCGCGGTCCTGCCGGGCAGCAAGCACGTGGACGCCCCAGCCGGTGGAGTCCGGCAGCGGAGGGAGCGGAGCGGGCGCCTGGGCGGCAAGCGGCGACACGGCAGCGGCTACCAGGAAGAGCAGGCTTCGGCGCATGATCAGCCGGTTGGCCGGGTGTGGGCCAGGCGGAGGAACTCGTCCCGGGTCTTGGGGTCGTCGCGGAACGGGCCGCGGAGCGCACTGGTCACGGTGCGGGAATTCTGCTTTTCGATGCCGCGCATCATCATGCAGAAGTGCGCAGCATCGATCACGACGCCCACACCGGCTGGCTTCAGGACATCCATGATGGCATCGGCGATCTGGTCGGTGAGACGCTCCTGCACCTGGAGCCGCCGGGCAAAGACCTCGACGATGCGCGCCAGCTTGGACAGGCCGACGATCCGGCCATTCGGGAGATAGGCCACATGCGCGCGGCCATAGAACGGGAGCATGTGATGCTCGCAGAGGGAATAGAGCTCGATGTCCCGCACGAGGATCATCCCCTGGTGCGCTGCTTCGAATACCGCACCGCCCACCACGTCCTCCACCGACATCCCGTACCCGCGGGTGAGCCACCGGAGCGAAGCCTCGACCCGCTCCGGCGTCCGCCGGAGCCCTTCCCGATCCGGGTCCTCGCCCACAGCCTCGAGGATGCGGCGCATCTCGGGCGCGAAGGAATCATTCACCGGCATACTCCACATAGTTGCGGGGGGTTTCCCAGAGACGGATCCGGAGCGCCAGTTCCGCGGGCAGCGCCGACCGGAGCGCGCGCCAGGTGCACACCGCGATATTTTCCGCCGTGGGGATCAGGCTGCGGAACCATTCGACTTCCAGGTTCAGGTTCCGGTGGTCCATGACCGCCACGACTTCCCGCTCCACCAGGTCGCGCAGACGGGCCAGGTCCATGACCTCGCCCGTCTCCGGATCGATTTCGCCGGTCACCGTGACCTCGAGTTCGTAATTGTGCCCATGGAAGTGCGGGTTGTTACAGACGCCGTAAGTTTCGCGATTCCACGCGTCGGGCCGGGCGGGGTTGTGGAGGCGGTGTGCGGCGTTGAAATGGGACCGCCGAGTGACGGCGCATCGGGGCATGCCGGATCCTGACTGGAGACAGCTGGAAGATGCCCCGCACGGAAGGCGAGTCAAGCGGCGGCGGTGTGCACGCGGGGCGGTTGCACCAGGTCATGTTGCACGAATCGCCGGCGGTAAGCCGGCGATTCGAAAGCGATGGGTCGGTGACGGAGAGGTCTACTGAAGCCCAATCAGTGACGCTTGGCCCTCTCACCCCTGCTCCTGTCTTCCCTCATCGGGCATGACATCGGCAGCGGTATCTGAGAACCGGATCGGACTTATCGGCTCAGTAACGGTTTCCCCGCCACCGCCCGTCGCGCCCTAAATTAGGGTACGGTACCGAAGCCGTCAACCATCCGGAGCCTTCATGCACAGTGTCTGGATTGCCGCCGCGTTGTCGTTCATCGCCTGGGTGATTCTGGCGTGGGTTGTCGCGGTGCCCACGCCGGCGGTGCACCTGCTGCTGGCGCTGGGCGCGACGCTGGTAGTGTATGGCGTAGGGCGCAAGGCATAGGGCGTGCGGCATGGGGCATGGGTATCGCGGATTTCAAGTCTCGAGTCTCGCGCGTCTTCCCAGATCCCACGCCCCACGCCCTATGCCCCACGCCCTAGATTTCCCAGTTCGACATCACGATCCCCTGCCCTTCCATCTCGGGGGTATCGTGCAGGGTCATCCGCAGGTCGGTCCAGTGCACGCGGTAGCCTCGTTGCATCAGCGCGCGATAGATATCGCGATACCGGGTCTGGCAGCGGATGGCCACTCGCCGCACCTGCTCCCGCGCCGCCGCCGACTCGACATCATCTACTACGGCCTGCAACGCTTCGAGGTCGCTCGCTACCAGCTTGAGCACCCGCAGTTCATCCCGCGGGCGCCCTGCCGCCAGCGGCGCCGAGTGCCAGAGCGCAAAGGCCACGAGCTCGCCGGCCCGGCGCACCAGCGAGGTGTCGCCCAGTGAGAGCTCTCGCGTGATGAGCAGCTCGCGGGTGTAGTCCACGCCCGGCTGGAGCCGGTCGGTGAGCGCCCGGCATTCCTCAACCCTCCGCTGCATGTCGGCGCCGTCACCCAGCCGCTCGGCGTTCCTGGTGCCGCGAACGGTGTCGTGCACAAGGGTGATGGTGAGCGGTGCGGGTACGAGACCCAGCCGGCTGTAGAAGCCGATGTTCTCAACTGTGCGCGGCATGGTCTCGAGCCCGATGACCTGGGCGCCTTCCTGCCGCAGCCAGTTGATGCCTTGCCTTACCATGGTGGAGCCGAGGCCATGGCCCTGCAGGTCGGGGCGCACCGCCAGCGGCCCCATCCAGCCTTCCACCCCGCTCAGGTGCACCATGTTGAAGCCGGCGATCTGCCCGTCGGCATCGTGCCAGATCATGGCGCCATCCCCTGCGTCCTCGATCGCGTAGCGCCAGACCAGCGGATTGAGGAAGGGCACCCGCACGCCAGCAAGGCCATCGCGCAGGTAACGGTCGGTGAACGCCTCGGAGAAGACGCGGTTGAGTGCCTGCACATCGCGCAGTGACGGCCGGGTAGGGCCAACCGGAGCCTGATCAGGCCGCAACGTCGGTGCCCCCGGTTTCGTCGGCCACGATGGCGACGCCGCGCGACACGTCGTAGCCCACGCGGATGATCCGGTCGAAGCCCTCGCGCACGCTCTCGACGTGGGTAATGAGGATGACCTGCGGGAACCGGTCGGCGAGGCCGCGAAGCAGTTCCACGACTGCGCCGCGCCGCTCTTCGTCGAGCGAGCCGAAGATCTCGTCCAGCACGAGCAGGGAAAGAGGCTGTCCCGCCCTGTCGGCGATCATCTGGCTGATGGCCAGTCGCAGCGCAAGGTTGGCCACATCTTCCTCACCACCCGAAATGACCGGCTTGGGATCGCCCTCGTCCATGAGCGTGGCCAGGTAATCTTCATCGAGTTCGAGCTCGGTGTAGCGGTCATTGGTCAGGTCGCGCACGAACGAACTCGCCAGTTCCGAAAGTTCGGGGCGAAGGGTCTGGTTCAAGTCGGTGCGCAGGTCGCTGAGTGCGCGGTCCAGTTCGTCATGCAGCAGGAGGCGGGACGCTGTCGCTGTCCGCTCGCGCCGTCGCGACTCTGCCTCGGCCTGCCGCGCGCGCGATGCCTCGACCGCGGCGCTCGCCGCCTCGTGCTCCCCGCGGGCCCGCACCAGCGCCAGCTCGGCCTCGCGCTGGACAGCCGCCGCGTCGGCATCGGCGCGACGCAACTGCTCATACTCCTCCGCCAGGAACGGCACCGCGGCGATTGCCGCATCCAGGCGCACCAGTTCGGCTTCGGCGTCACGCAGGGCTGCCGCAGCCGCCTCCGATTCCCCGGCCAGGGACTCCGCGCGCGCCGCCTCCGCACGCAGCCGCTCCGCCTGCAGCGCCACCGGTTCCAGGTCGCTGATCGCGGACCGCACGGCATCGTGACGCGCCAGGTCGTACACCGTCGCCTCGCCTCCGGCGGCGGCATCGAGTTCGGCCATCCGCGCGACCAGCCGCTCGCGCTCTGCTTCGAGCTGGCGACGCTCCGCCAGTTCCGCTTCCGTCCGGCCCTGCCGACCGATGAGCTCGTTCATGTCGGTCTCGAGGGCGTGGCGCGCGCTCTCGAGCGACGCGAGCTCAGGCGGCTCCTTGCTCAGCTGTTCGATGCGACCCTTGTAGTAGCGTCCATTGGAGCGCACTTCCTCGAGCTGGCGATCCAGCAGGCCGAGCACCTGCTCGAACTCCTCGCCCAGCGGGCGGGAGCAGGTGGGGCAGACGCCGTCGGCACCAAGCTGCGCCAGGCGATCACGCTGTGACTTGAGGTCGTCGAACTGCGCCAGGAGACCATTGCGCCGGCTCTCTGCATCGGCGCGGTCCCGCACGATGCTCGTGCGCAGGTCGTTGATCTGGCCGGCCAGGGTCGCGGCCCGCTCCCGCACTGCCGTGATTTCGTCATGCAGCCGCTGGTGCGCTGGTTCTTCGGGCAGGCGCGCGAGTGCGACGGCAATTTCCTGCTGGCGATGGGTCGCAGCATCACGCCTGGCCACCGCTTGGCGCCGAAGGCTCGCGGCCCGGGCTCGCGCCTCGAGTTCTGCCGCTTCCTGCCGAAGTGTCGCGAGCGGCGCCAGCCGCACCTCGAGGTCCGCCACTTCCGATCGCGCGTGCTCGGCGGAGGCCGCTTCGCGCGCGGTGCGCGCGCATCGCTCCCTCCGATTCACCAGGTCCGTCAGCAGAACGCGCCGGTCTCCCTCCAGCGCCTGGAAACGGTCCCGAAGCTCCTGGGCGCGCTGCCATCTTGGGCCGATTTCTGCCAGCACGGCCTCCGCCTCCGTGAGCGCCCGTGCCGCGCGGTCCTCGGCGGCGCGAGCCACGGTCAGCCGCGCCTCGTCGTCCCGGAGCCGGGCAGCCAGCTCGTCGGTCCCGACCAGGCTTTCATCGAGCGCGCGCAGCCTGGAGCGGAGCGCCGCTCGCATTTCCTTGAGGCGATCCTGTGCAGTCCTGATACGCTCGTACCCAAGCACGCGCGAGAGGAACTGTGCGCGCTCCGGCCCGGTCATGGTGGACATGACCGCGAGTTCCTTCTGGCCGGTGAAGTAGGTATTGAAGAACTCGTCGCGCGTCATGCCGAGGAGCCGGGTGACCATCTCGGTGACTGAGTCGAGACTGTTGGCGATCGGGTCGGTGGCGCCGTCCTGGTACAGCTCGGCGGAGTTGAGGCTTCGATTGATGCGGTAGTGATGGGCGCCGAGGGAGAAATCCATCTCGACCTCGACCCGTGACCGTGGCGGAGCCCCGCGGCGGCGCAGCGAGTCGCGCGTGCCCCGGGCCGCCTTGGTGCCGTACATCACCCAGGCGATCGCTTCGAGCAGGGTGGTCTTGCCCGCGCCATTGGGCCCGATGATCCCGGTGAGACCCGATCCGAACTCGAGTTCGGTGCGTTCATGCTGGCGGAAATTGACCAGCCGAAGTCGCTCTATCTGCATCAGCCGCTCGCCAGTTCCCGCTCGGCCGTCTCGACCAGTTCGACCCCGAGTGCCACGAACTCCCTGCGATCGAGCTCAGCGGGAAGCGCGCGCTTCTCCAGGTAGTGCTCGACCAGGTTGGGCAGCGTCTGCCGACGCCCAGGTGCTCCCATGCCGACCTGGCGGGTGACCTCAGGCCGGCGGATGTCGAGCTGGAGGTGCAGCGCCTCGGCGCGCAGCGCGCGAATGGCCGAATGGTCGAGCGACCGCGCCACGTGCCGCGGCACGTCGCGCACCACCAGCCGGAGCACGGTGGCGCCCACGCCACCCGGCACCGACGCCAGCCGCGCCGCAATCGCTGCATCGAGCTCGGCCGGGCCCAGGCCCGATCCTGCGATCGGCTCGAGATCGAGAAAGCGCCGCGGCGACGGCAGCAGGCGGCGTTCGACGCTGCCGCTGTCGGGATCGACCAGCAGCCAGCCCTTGCCCTCGATATTCCGGCTCCGCTCCTCGCGCAGCTCGCCCCAGGGATTGCTGCTCACGTAGTCGAGTGAGCCGGCATACCAGCTGCGTGGCGCCACCTCGCGCTGCACGTGGTAATGCCCCAGCGCCACGTAGGACCACTGATCGGCGCCCAGCTCGGTGGGCGTCACCACGGCGCCGCCGTACTCCTGGACGCCGGGCGTCGCGGGAATCACGCCCTCGATGTCCCCATGCAGGACCAGCACCTGGCGCCGGGCCCCGCCCTCAGGACGCAGTGCCGGCCGCTCGCCACTCACCAGCGCCTGGTGCGGCACGGCGAGCAGCGACAGGTCGAGCTCGGGAAACTCGAACCGCCGGGCCTCGGTCGTGGCCACCCGGACCCCCATGTCCTCGAATAACCCGAAGATCGACCCAGTCTCGGCGCTGCGGGGCGTATCGTGATTGCCGGCGATGAGCACCACCGGCGTCTCCGGCAGCGCGCGCAACAGGCGCTGGAACTGGCGAAAGGCGAAGATGATGGAGGCGTTGCCCGGCCGTACACTGTGAAAGAGGTCGCCGGCGACGACAACCAGCTCGGGCCGCTCGGCGATGACCCCGTCCACCGCCGCGCGGAAGGCGTTGGCCACATCATGCTCGCGCTGGTTGATGCCGCCAGCCGTCTGCCGGTGGTACTGGCGGATGCCGAGATGCGGGTCTGCGAGGTGTGCGATTCTCACACGGTAGAGAATGGTCGGCCCTCGGCGGAAGGGCAAGCCGGACAAGTGGCTTGCCCTTGAGGGTCATCTGTCGCGAAATTCGCCGCATGACATCCACACCAGATGGACTGCCCGTCGCCCCATCCATGGGGCCCGCCCTCGAGTCTGCCGGCGTGGCCTGGCAGCCGAAGGTCGACCATCATCGCATACTGGTCATGAGCGGGCTGGCCGTGCTGGTGGGCTTCTGCGGCGCTGCGGCCGCCGAAATCCTGCTCCGGCTCATCAACCTCGCCACCAATTTCTTCTTCTTCCACCGGTTTTCCATTGGAGAGGCCTCGCCGGCGGACAATCACGTGGGCCTGCTGGTGCTCCTGATCCCTGTCTTTGGAGGAATCATCGTCGGGATCATGGCCCGGTACGGTTCGGCGGCGATCCGGGGTCATGGGATCCCGGAAGCCATGGAACGGGTGCTGTACGGCGAGAGCAAGGTTTCGCCTGCCGTTACCTTCTTCAAGCCAATCTCCTCTGCGATCGCCATCGGCACCGGCGGGCCGTTCGGCGCCGAGGGACCCATCATTGCGACTGGCGGCGCCCTCGGCTCGCTGCTGGGGCAGGTACTCAGGACCACCGCGGACGAACGGAAGGTGCTTCTCGCGGCGGGTGCCGCGGCCGGCATGGCTGCCACCTTCGGCTCGCCGGTATCGGCGGTGCTGCTGGCGATCGAGCTGCTGCTCTTCGAGTACCGGGCCCGCTCGCTGGTGCCGGTGGCGCTGGCCGCCTGCACCGCCACCGCCGTCCGGATGGCGTTGCGGGGCGCGGAGCCGATCTTCGCAATGCCGATCATCAGCCAGCCCACCGGCACGGCGCTGGTGACTTACGTGCTGCTGGGCGCCGTCATCGGCTATCTCTCGGTCCTGGTGACCCGTGCCCTGTACAAGATCGAGGATGGTTTCGAGCACCTGCCGGTCCACTGGATGTGGTGGCCGGCGATCGGCGCGGTGGTGGTGGGCGCGATCGGCTACTTCGTGCCCCATACGCTGGGCGTGGGGTATGACAACATCCACGGCATCCTCTCCGGCAACATCGTGGGCACTACCCTGGTCATTCTGGTCGTGGCCAAGTTCGTCTCATGGTCCATTGCGCTCGGCAGCGGCACCTCCGGTGGAACGCTGGCGCCGTTGTTCACGATCGGCGGGGGGCTCGGCGCCCTGTTCGGCGGTGTGCTGGTCCGATTCATTCCCGCGCTCGGCGTTGATCCCCGGGTCGCGGCGCTGGTGGGCATGGCTGCGATCTTCGCCGGCGCATCGCGAGCGCTGCTCGCCAGCGTCGTGTTTGCCTTCGAGACCACGCGGCAGCCGCTGGGCTTGCTGCCGCTGCTGGCCGGGTGCACTGGTGCATTCCTCGTCTCGCTGCTGCGCATGCGGAGCACCATCATGACGGAGCGGCTGGAGCGCCGGGGCGCTCCAGTCCAGACCGAGTACGCCGCAGACTACCTGTCGCAGGTGCTGGTGCGCGATTGCGCCTCGACCGATGTGAGTACCCTCGAAGCGGACCGTACAGTGGAATCGGCCCGTGCGTGGCTCGCATCGGGCGAGCCGGGCACCACCCATCAGGGTTACCCCGTGGTCCAGCGTGACGGCACACTGCTGGGCGTGGTGATGAAGCGGGAAATCGAGGCGGTGGCTGTGGACGGCACCCGCACGGTGGGTTCCCTGGTGAAGCGGCCGCCCGTGATCATCTACGACACCCAGACGGCACGCAACGCCGCAGACCACATGGTGCGGGAAGGCATCGGCCGACTCCCGGTGGTGCGCCGTTCAGAGCCCAGCAAGGTGGTGGCGATCCTCACGCGCAGCGACCTGCTGGAAGCCCACGAACGCCGACTCGACGCGGCCACCAAGGCGCGAAGGGGGATCAAGCTGTACCGGTCGAGGCCAAGGGTGTAGGGCGTAGGGCACGGGGCTTGGGGCGTGGGACATGAGGACGCGAGACTCACGACTCGTGATTTCTGCCCCTCACGCCCCACGCCTCACGCCTCACGCCCTACAAGTACGGATCCTCAGGCATGGGCACCGGCCGGACGACGTGACGTCGCTCGGCCGGTGTTTCTGCCTGGATACGGCGGCCAAGGAGCTTCCGGAAATAGGCCAGCGGCTCATCGGGGCGGGCGCGGCGGGTCGCGCCCAGTGCGCGGCGCACGTCGTCCTCGCGCCGGCCCTGGATCAGTTCACGGACTTCGTCAGCGCTGATGCTGCGGTCGAGCGCCCGGAGCTGGAGCGCCACTGCATCGGCGAACGGCAGGTCGGGCGACGGCGGGAATCGTGTCACGCCCTCGCGCCCGGTCAGCACGGCCGGCCGGGGAAACCGCACGAACACCGGCTGGGTAAAATGCGGGTGGCGCAACATGAGCTCGCCCTTGGGAAGGGCTGCGAGCTTGCTGCGCGTGGCCGCGCTCAGAGTGCTATAGCCTGGCATCGCCAGCTCATCGGGATCCATGCGGCCGAAGAGCGCCGTGCCCGCATTGCCCACCACCCGCCGCATGACCTGGCTCCGGAACTGCTGCGCCGAAAAAAGTACCAGCCCCAGATAACGGCCGCGCTCCGACAGGTCGAGCAGCATTTTCCGCACGTAACTGTCCGGCCCATCCGATGGCGCGTACTTGTTGAGTTCGTCGACGAAGACCACCACGTGATCCACCCCCAGGTCGCGGCGTTCGAGGTGCTCGCGAAGGCGGGACACCACTCGCGCGAAGACCAGGTCCTGCGCCAGGGGATCGAGCCCGGCAACATCGAGCACATGCAGCGAACGGTCCTCGAACGTGCCCCAGGGCAGGTCATTCGACGCACCGTCGTCGGTCACCAGGCCCTTGGCGCGGGTGCTGATGTTGCCGAGCCGGTTCCGGACCTTCCGGATGGTCGCGACATGATGGGTGCGCCAGACTTCCCCGCCCCGGCCTACCGCTTCAAGGAAATCGAAGATGGCGCGGAAGAACTGCTCCAGGTCGGCGAAGGTCTGCACCTCGAACGGGTCGCGCCGGAGCAGCTCGTCCTGGAAGGTGCGGCCCACCACGCGCTCGGCAAGGAAATCGATGAACGCATCGGCCTTGGCGTCGATGTCGTCGCGGTTCATCACGACCTCGGCGTAGTCGAGGATCTCGCGAAGACCCCAGACCAGCGGCTGGGTGCAGTCACCCAGCGAAGCGTGGGTGCGCAACGTGTTGAGGTTGACGCCGTCGGCCTTGAAGGGCGCGTAATAGTGGACGCCATGGAAGGCTTCAGGACGGAGACCGAGACGGTCGTAGAGCCGCCGGTCGTCGTCGCCCAGATCTGCAGGCTGATCGAGGAAGCAGAGGTCGGGGCCCTTCACGTTGAAGCAGACAGCCGCAATGGAGCCCTTGTGCGCCGGGAACTTCTGGAAAATGCTGCCGAGCAGGAACTGGGCAGCGCTGGTCTTGGTGGCGAGGCCCGAGACACCCGAGATGTTGAGGTGTGCCGCTTCGGGGCCAAGCAGGAAGTCGCAATCGAGCAGCACCGGCGCCTCGAGCCCGCCAGCCGCGTAAACGCCCACGGGGATGCCCGTGGCCCGCTCGCCATCGCAGTATCCGTCCATACGGAGCGCCACCTTGACGTCGGCATCGGTGGCGAGCCACACTGACCCCAGCGGCACGGGCTGGAGCGGTTCCGGCGGTTCATGGCGCAGCACACTTGCCAGGTAGAGCCGGATTTCGGCGCGTGCCGACGGGGGCACGGGCGCGGCTGGATCGCCATCGCTCGCGAGCACTTCATGCATGGCGCTGAGCAGGTCGGAGTATGCAGCCCCATCCGTCACCACCGCGTGCACCGTGTGCCCCTCGTCTTCCACCCGAACAATGGCGCCGATACCCACCGGTGCGCTGGCGGCGGCCCAGAAATAGAACTGGTGCGGCGTGCTCGGCTTCTGCTCGGTGGCCACCACGCGGCCGATCGGGGCGGCGCTGCTCTCACGAATCATCGCGTCCCTGCCTTGAGGTACTGCTCGACCGAGTGGATGCCGTAGACGAGCCGGTCCCAGCGCGCATCAGCGCTCACCGGCGCCCGCTCGGCGAGCACCCAACGCGAGACTTCATCCGCATGCTCGGCGGAAGCAGCCGAGGGCGACACTTCGAGCCGCACGAAGCCGTGCAGCAGGTCGCGGCCCTCGAACGGCCAGAGCCGGAGTCCCCAGGCCGCTACCGGTGCGCGCTCGCCGGCCGGCTGGAACATGCTGCTGCGGCATCCGGCCGGGAGCCGCAGGTAGCGGTCCAGGTCCTGGCCTTCGAACGGCAGCGTTGCATGACTCTTGGATAGCCCCACGGCGCGGCGATCGGCGGCCAGCGCGGGACTGGCGGTCAGGGAGCCGTCCACCAGGATCCAGTCGTCGTGGGCAGCGCGGAAGCGGTCGTACACTGCCAGCTCCAGGTTGCCACGGATCCGGTCGACCAGCCGCCGCGCGAGTTCGAGGTCACGCAGTGGGTGCGCAGGACCATCATCCTCGATCACGTGGCACTCGATGCCCGCCAGCGCGCCGCCCGCGAGCGCGAGCGATGGCGCGCGTCCCGCCACGAACAGCAGGCGCTCCTCAGCCACAGTAGCGAGACGGCGATCCTGCCGCAGGCGGATGGCCGCCGCGACTTCCGCAACCAGCAGCGGCGACGACCCGGCGTACGCCACCACTTCGGAACGCTGGACGCCATCCAGAAACGCGAGCGGCTGGCCGAAGGCCTCGGGCGCACCAACCGGCCGCACCGCAAGCGAAGTGCCCTCGATGAGGCGAGCGGGCCGGACCCGGGCATCCTCCTGCCGGCCGGCGGCCTCCGGCATCGCGGTGGCGGTCACAAGGCCCTGACCGGCCAGCGATTTCCGGAGCTGACTGCACTGGGAACGGAACATTTGTTAGACTACCACTCCCCCGAAAGCTGGAACCTTCCGAAACACACGTGCTCAGGAGACGATGATGCACCTGTGGGCCGCCGCCCTCATCACCCTGCTGCCCGCCAGCGTGGCGGCGGTTCAGCCACCGGATTCGACACCGGGTGGGCACTGGACAGCCAACGGCGAGCTGTCGTTCACCGACATCGCGGGCAACAAGTCACTTTCGCTGCTCACCACCGGCCTCGGCGCGAAGCTGGAGAATGATAGCCATTATGAAGTGGCCCTGACCGGATCGGCCCAATATGGCCGCAGCGACGGCATCGTGGCGGTGGCCAGCGTGAAGGGCGAGTTCAACCTCCGGCTCCGGCCGACCCGGCGCATCTCGCCGTTCGTGCGCACCACGGCAGCGCACGATGCGATCCGGAACCTGAATGTGCGGATGTCGATGGCGGCTGGTGCCGAATTCAACGTCATCACGGATGGGCCGAGCTCGGTGACGGTGGGCCTCGCCATGCTGCAGGACTACGAATCGCGCGCGCTGCCGGAGGGTAGTACCGACCCGGCCAGCGTGTCATCTACCCGCTTCAACCTGCAATTCCGCGGCTCGACGCCGCTTCGTCCCGGCGTGCTGGTTTCGCACACGTCGCAACTGGAGCCGGTGGCCGGCGACTTCGACGACTACCTGCTGAGTTCCAAGACCTCACTCAAGGTGGCGCTGACCGACGCGCTCGCCTTCCAGACATCGTACACCTTCAACCGGGACGCCACGCCGCCACCCGGTGTGACGTACCATAATGATCGGACGCTGACGACTGGCTTGGTGGTGACGCTGAAGTAGGACTCGGGACGCGGGACGCGGGACGCGGGACGCGGGACGCGGGCTACCACGACCCACGTCCCGCGTTCAGTCACTTCGTTCACCCGTCATCGAACTCCGGAAACGCTGGCACGCCCGTGAGCCAGAATCCCGCCACGAAGCCTTCCTCGTCCACTTCCACATGCAGGTGATCGGCGATCCGGACCAGCTCGACTGGCCGCTCGTCGCCCACGCGCAAGTGGAAGACTGTCTCGGTCGGATCGGTGAGCACGCTGAGCGTCGTGTCCACTTCCACGGCGGAGATGCCGGGTCGCGACGGCCGCCGCGCCACGACCACACGCCCATCGGTCAGATGCGGCGGCACGCTGAGACCAGGACGGGTGGATACATCAGGCCAGACCACCACGTCGAGACCGCAGATGATGCCGTCGTTCACTTCGACCACGGCCACGGAGCCGGCATCGTCGCTCAGCTCGAGCGTACCGGTGAGCCCGCCGGTCTTGCGACTGGCCTTGAAGGCGCCCGAGAGGATGTCGGTTTCCGGATCCCAGCGCCAGCCGAGGGCAGGCAGCTTCCCGTCGAGCGGCTCGATATGCGCCTGGATGCTCATTGCGGCGTCCCGGCCGGCACATTGGCCTGGCGCTCGATGAACCGCAGCAGCCGGTCCAGCCCGGTGGCAATGGTGCGATCGCTCGCGGCGTAACTGAGTCGCACCCAGCGGTCGTCACCGAAAGCCGATCCCGGCACGAGCGCCACCCCTTCTTCCTGCATGAGTGCCTCACAGAAGACGGCGCCGCCCAGCGGATCGCGCTCGCGGATGCCGTCAACGCGGAAGAAGAAATAGAAAGCGCCGTGCGGTTCAATGAACTCGATGCCGGGCGCGTCGCTGCGGAAACGTTCGACGATCCGGTCACGGCGGCGGCGGAACGTCGCCACCATCTCCTGGACTTCCTGCTCCACCCGCTCATCGCCGAAGGCCGTGGCCGCAGCCCACTGGGCCGGATGATTGGCGCCGGTGGTGGTGTGCGACTGCAGCGCCGCCATGGCCTTGGTGACATGCGCCGGCGCCAGGGCAGCGCCGATGCGCCAACCAGTCATCGCGTATGCCTTGCTTGCGCCCGCGATGATTACGACGCGCTCCAGCAGCTCATCCGGGAGGTCGAGCAGCGAGGGCGCGGGACCGGAACCGTAATAGATGCGCCGGTAGATCTCGTCCGAAATGATCCACACCTGGTTGTCGCGTGCCCATTCGGCGATGGCGCGGAGTTCGGGCAGCGTGTAGACCGAGCCGGTGGGATTGCAGGGCGAGCAGAGAATCAGCCCCTTGGTGAGCTTCGAGTGCGCCCGGTCAAGGTCGCGGACGCTGACCTTGAGCCCCCACTCGATGTCGCCCGGCACCGTGACGGGCTCTGCCCGCGCCAGGTGCACGATCTGGGGATAGGAAACCCAGGCCGGGGTGGGGATGAGTACGCGGTCGTGAGGGCCAAACAGCGTGAAGCAGGCGTTGAACAGCGACTGCTTGGACCCGGAGCTGACGATGATGTTGTCGGCGTTGACCGGCCTGCCACGTGACAGCGTGGACAGCTGGTGTGCGATTGCCGTCTTGAGCTCGGGTAGTCCTGCGTTGGGTGGATAGCGCGTGTACCCCTTCCTGATCGCCTGGATGCCGGCCTCGGACACCGCGGCCGGCGTATCGAAATCCGGTTCTCCGACGCTCAGGTCGTAGACATCCTCTCCAGCCGCCTTCCGGCGCTTCGCCTCCGTGGCGATCGCGATGGTTTCGGAAGCCTTCAGGTACTGGAGATTGAGCGAAAGCGGATCAGGCATCAGGGAGTCCAGAAGCAGCGTGGCACTCGGCGAGCGGGAACGCGGGAAAGCTCCAAGCGGAGGGCGGGGATGTCAACTGAGTCGACGGTCGACGGTCGACGGTCGACCGTAGACTGTTGACCGTCGACCGTCTACTTTCCGCGCCATTGACAATCGAGGAACCTGTGTCAGCATCCGAAGAACCGCGCCCGGGCGAGCCGGTCGTTGCGCGCGGCAACAACATGATCTTCCTGGCCCCGCCCTCACCGGCGTGGGCGGCTTCGGTACTGGCCGGAATCACGAGCCGCCTCCATGAGGGCGGGCGCGCGCTGCTGCTGGCGCCTCGCGAGTCGCTCGAAGCGTGGGCGGCGCAGCTTGCCCGGCAGCTCGAGGGCAGCGACATCCGCTGGCACGCCGCCCGGGGCGAGGCGCGCGCCATGCGGCTCCTGCGGGCCGACCAGCTTCAGCTTCTCCTTCTTACGCCCGAGTCTGCGCTCGCCCTGGTGCGACGCAGCGCCCTCAAGCTCGAGGCCATCACCTGCACCGCCCTGCTCTGGCCGGAGCGGCTGTCAGCCGACGTACTCGATCTCCTGCTGCAGGATCTGCCCAAGGACTCCCAGCGCGTCATTGTATCAGCCCGGAGCGACCTGGCCTCGGCACTGGCTGAGCGCCATGCCCGGAAGGCAGTGACAGCGGGCCCGCTGGCCAGCGCCGAGGCGGTATCGGCGTCGGGGCCGATCCGTGTGGCCGCAACTCCTTGGGGCAATCGCGCCGAGGCAGCAGCGCATATCATCGAGCTGCTCGACCCGGAGCAGCCGGTGATCTTCGCCGCGGACCAGAGCGCGGAGACCGAGCTGCGGCGTACCGTCGCGGCCAGCATTGCCCCGCTCGTCACCGCAGTCCCCGAGTCCGCCAGCCTGATCATCGCGTGGGACCCGCCCACTCCCGAAGAGTACGCCAGGCTCAGGGACGTGGCCGAAGTCGTAATGCTCGCGCCCCCGGGCACGGAAGGATGGGCCAGCCGGCTGGGCAGCCTGGTCCGGCCCCTCAGACTTCCCAGCTACGTGGACGACGCGATGGCCCGTGGCGCGGCTGAGCGCGCCGAAATCCAGCAGGCGCTCGATGAGCGGAATCTCGATGCCGAGGCCATGACGCTCGCGCCCCTCTTCGATCGCTACGACGGGACCCACGTAGCCGCAGCTCTTCTCGCCCTCTGGTCGGCTCGGCGTGCCAGGCCAGAGGCCGCCAGCGCGCCGCCGCTGGACCGCGAGCCCGCCTCCGCCCGGATCTGGGTCAGTGTGGGCCAGCGCGATCAGGCGACGCCGGGCGACCTCGTGGCGGCGCTGGTCAAGGAGCTGGGTGTCGATCGGGGCCGGATCGGGAAGATCGAGATGCGGGAAAGTTTTTCGCTGGTAGAGCTGCCGGCCGGCGAGGCCGAGCGCATCGCGGAACGGCTGACCGGGGTGATGATCCGGCGCCGGAAGGTGGCAGCGCGGATGGACAAGGGCGGTAAGCGCTGAAAGCCGAAAGCCGAAAGCTCGGCGAAAACACCACCTTCAGCTTTTAGTCTTCAGCTTACTTACCAGCTCCTTCAGCGTCTTCCCCGGCCGGAAGGCCGGCACGGTGGTGGCCTTCAGCGCGATGGGCTCGTTGGTGGCGGGGTTGCGGCCCTTGCGGGCAGCCCGCGCCCGGGTCTCGAACTGGCCAAATCCGCTGATCTGGACCTTCCCGCCTCGCCGAAGCTCACCGGCGATCACGCCCTCGTCCCCGAAGATCAGGTCCACCAGTTCCGTGGCACGCGCCCGCGTGAGGCTGGCGCGCTTCGCGAGTGCGGCAATGAGATCCTGCCGGTTCACGAGCTGCTCCTTGGCTGATCGTCCCGGGAATGAGGTCGAGAATATGCCGCGCTTTCCGCACTTGCCGCAAGTCACGCCGCCGCGCGCTTGACCATCGGCGCTGCTTGCCGTAATCTCTCCGGCCCCCGCACGAGGACAGCATGCACGAACAGCCCCGCTCCGGATGGATCGAAGTCATTGCCGGCGTCATGTTCAGCGGCAAGAGTGAAGAACTCATCCGGCGCGTGCGCCGCGGCATCATTGCCCGGCGGCGGGTGCAGGTGTTCAAGTCCCATCTCGACAGCCGCTACGCCGGCCTCTATAGTGTCTCCAGCCACAGTGGCGGCGAGCTCGATGCCAACCCGGTGGACAGCGCCGCGGAGATCTTCCGCCAGGTCCGCCCCGACACCGACATCGTGGCCATTGACGAAGCCCAATTCCTTGATGAAGGGCTGGTGGATGTGGTGACCGAGCTCGCCAACGGCGGCAAGCGCGTGATCCTGGCCGGGACCGACACCGATTTCCGCGGCGAGCCGTTCGGCGCCATGGGTGCACTGATGTGCATTGCCGAGCAGGTCGACAAGCTCCGCGCCATATGTGTCCGGTGCGGCGAGCTCGCCTGCCGCAACCAGCGCCTCATCGACGGCCGGCCCGCCCGCTACGACTCGCCCACGATCATGGTCGGCGGGCGTGAGAGCTACGAGGCACGCTGCCGCTCCTGTCATCAGGTGCCACTCAGGGACGAAGACCAGGGCAACCTGGCCCTCAACGCGGCGGCTCGGCACGCCTCCTGACCCTCCCCGGCGGCTGCGCGTCGCCGTAACCGGCAACATCGCCTCCGGCAAGAGCACCGTCGCCGGGCTCTTCGAGACCTGGGGCGCCGAGCGGATCGATGCGGACGCCATCACCCACGAGCTCCAGCAACCGGGCCAGCCCGTCTTCGACGCCATCGTCCGGCGCTTTGGACGCCAGATCCTGCAATCCGACGGTACCCTCGACCGGCGGGCGCTCCGAAAGCTCGTGCTGGCGGACCCGAAGGCACGGGCAGACTTGAATGCGATTGTGCATCCGGCGGTCTTCGAGGCAGTCGAGCATCGAGCACTCAGCGCTGAGCGCTCAGCGCAAAGCGCACAGCCCGTCATCATCGAAATCCCGCTCCTCTTCGAGACCGGCAGCGCCGCCTTGTTCGATCGGGTCGTGCTGGTGCAGGCGCCGCGGGCAACCATCCTCGAGCGGCTGGTCGCCGGGAGGGGCCTCGACCCGGCCAGCGCGGCGCAGTTTCTGGATGCCCAGGCCGATCCCTCGCAGGTGCGCCAGCTCAGTGATTTCGTAATCGAGAATGACGGCTCGCTCGGGAAGCTGGAGGCCGAGGCGCGTGCGGTGTGGCGGAAGCTCGGCCAACTGGCTTGATTTCACGCTGGCGCGTATCTATCCTCTCACCGCAGCCAGCCTACGATAAGGGAGTGCCTGTGTCCAACGTCCCGGAACAGCTGCGGTACACGGCGGAGCATGAGTACGTGCAGGCAAGCGGCGATGGCGCCGTGGTCACGGTCGGGATCACCGACTACGCCCAGGGCGAGCTGGGTGACATCGTCTACGTCAGCCTGCCCAAGGTGGGTGACACCTTCGATGCCCATCAGTCATTCGGCACCATCGAGGCGGTCAAGGCGGTTTCGGAGCTCTTCATGCCGGTGGCTGGAGAAGTGGTCGAGATCAATGAGGCCCTCGACGCCGACCCGGCGGTGGTCAACCGGGATCCGTACGGCGCCGGGTGGATGGTCAAGGTCCGCCTGGCCGACAAGTCCGCCATGGATGGGCTTCTCGATGCCGCGGCCTACCGGAAGCACATCGGCGAATAGTGGTTCGGCAGCATCTGGTCCTTTTGCATCGACGCCCCGGGCTGCGCCTGCCCGGGGCGTCCGTCCGTTCAGCGCATGGATTCCTCGAGGTAGTTAGATGACCACCGTGACTCCCCCCGCGCGTTCACCGCGTCCCGCGGCCCCTCCGGCAGACTCCAGCGCGCCGGTCTCCGGCCGCCAGACGCACTTCGCGTCGCGGCACATCGGCCCGCGCACCGACGATATCGAGGCGATGCTTGGCCTTGTCGGTTACGCCTCGCTCGATGCGCTCGCCGACGCGGTTATCCCGGACGACATTCGCCTGCGCCGTCCACTGGCGCTGCCGCCTGGGCGCAGCGAGCGCGAGGTGCTGCAGGCCCTGCGCGCCATGGCCGGCCAGAACCAGGTGTTTCGCTCCTATATCGGGATGGGTTATCACGGCACCTTCACGCCACCTGTGATTCTCCGGAACATTCTCGAGAATCCCGGGTGGTACACGGCCTACACGCCGTACCAGGCCGAGATCGCCCAGGGCCGGCTGGAGGCGCTCTTCACCTTCCAGACGGTCACGGCCGAACTGACCGGTCTGCCTATCGCCACGGCATCACTGCTCGACGAGGCCACGGCGGCCGCCGAGGCCATGGCGCTGACGCAGGCAGTAAGCAGGCAACCGGGCCCACACACCTGGCTGGTCGATTCCCGCTGCCACCCGCAGACCATCGACGTAGTTCGCACCCGCGCCGAGGCGCGAGGAATCACCATCGTCGAGGGCGAGCCCGACGCCTTCACCTTCGACGCCGGTGTCATCGGCTGCCTGGTGCAGTATCCGGCCACCGATGGCGAGATCCGGAACTTCCGCAACCTCGCCGAGCGGGCGCATGCGGCTGGCGCGCTGGTTACGGCGGCCACCGACCTGCTGGCGCTGGCGCTCATCGAGGCACCTGGCGCGTGGGGCGCGGACATCGCCGTTGGCAATAGCCAGCGCTTCGGCGTGCCGATGGGCTACGGCGGACCGCATGCGGCGTTCTTCGTGACCAGGGAGGAATACAAGCGCCACCTGCCGGGCCGCATCATCGGCATGTCGCGCGATACCGACGGCCGGCCGGCGCTTCGCATGGCACTGCAGACCCGTGAGCAGCATATCCGTCGTGAGAAGGCCACGAGCAACATCTGCACGGCGCAGGTGCTGCTGGCTGTCATGGCGGCGATGTACGCGGTCTACCACGGCCCCGACGGCATCCGGCGGATCGCCGAGCAGGTGCATGGCCGCGCCGTGCTGCTGGCCAACGCGCTCCGCCGCCTTCACTACCGGGTGGTTCACGACAGCTTCTTTGATACCGTCGCAGTGGACGTAGAGAAGTGGGCCGCCGCACGGATTCTCGATGCGGCACGAGCACGGAAGATCAATCTCCGCCAGCTCTCGCCCACCCGGCTCGCCGTGGCGCTGGATGAAACCGTGACCCTCGGCGATCTCGCCGACCTGATCACGGTCTTCTCCCAGGACGAGATGCTGCCGTTCATGCTCGATGACCTGGGCGTGACCCAGGAAACCGCGATTCCGGCCGCCCTCCGGCGCCAGAGCGAGTACCTGACGCACCCGGTGTTCCAGAAGTACCGGAGCGAGACCGAGATGCTCCGGTATCTCAAGCGGCTCGAGTCGCGCGACCTCTCGCTCACCGCCGCGATGATTCCCCTCGGCTCGTGCACCATGAAGCTGAACGCCACGACCGAGATGATCCCGATCGGCTTCCGGGAATTCAACCGCCTGCATCCCTTTGCGCCCGAGTCCCAGGCACAGGGTTACCAGGTGCTGTTCTCCCAGCTGGAAGACCAGCTCGCCGAGATCACCGGATTCGCGCGGGTCTCGCTCCAGCCCAACGCCGGCGCGCAGGGCGAGTTCGCCGGCCTGATGGTTATTCGCGCCTTTCACGCCGCCCGTGGCGACACCGGGCGCCTGACGTGCCTCATCCCCACCTCGGCTCATGGCACCAACCCGGCAAGCGCGGTAATGGCCGGCATGAAGGTGGTGAACGTTCGCAGCGACGAGCAGGGCAACATTGACGTCGACGACCTCCAGGCCAAGGCAGCAGAGCATCGCGACACACTGGCGGCGCTCATGGTCACGTACCCGTCGACCCACGGCGTCTTCGAGAATTCCATCCGCGAGATCTGCCGCGTGGTGCACGAGCACGGCGGACAGGTGTACATGGATGGCGCCAACATGAACGCGCAGGTAGGCCTCTGCCGGCCGGCCGACATAGGTGCCGATGTGTGCCACCTGAACCTGCACAAGACATTCTGCATCCCCCATGGCGGGGGCGGTCCCGGCGTGGGCCCGATCTGCGTGGCCGCGCACCTGGCTCCCTTCCTTCCCGGGCACCCGGTCGTGGATCTCCACCATGGCGCCCCCTGTGGCACCATCTCGGCCGCGCCCTGGGGCAGCGCCATGATCCTGCCGATCTCCTGGGCCTACATCGCGCTCATGGGCTCGGAGGGCCTGCGCGAGGCCACCCTCGTCGCCATCCTGAACGCCAATTACATCGCCAGGCGGCTGGAGGGCCAGTTTGAACTGCTCTACAGTGGCGCCCATGGGCTGATCGCGCACGAATGCATCCTCGACATGCGCCCCTTCAAGCAGAGCGCCGGCGTCGAGGTGGAAGACATTGCCAAGCGCCTCATCGATTTCGGGTTCCATCCGCCAACGGTATCGTTCCCGGTGGCCGGCACCCTGATGATCGAGCCCACCGAGAGTGAATCGAAGGAAGAACTCGACCGCTTCTGCGATGCGATGATCGCCATCCGGGAGGAAATCCGGGAGATCGAGCGTGGCACCGCTGACCGGGAGAACAACCTCCTGAAGGGCGCTCCGCACACGCTGGCTCAGTGCACGGCCAACGAGTGGGAGCGGCCCTACGCGCGCGAGCGCGCCGCTTTTCCCGCGCCGGAGGCGAGAAGCCATAAGGTCTGGCCCTGGGTTTCGCGCGTGGATGGCGCATGGGGCGACCGCAACCTCGTGTGCACCTGGAACGACTCGTACCGCAGCGCCTGATGGCTGGGACTGCACTGGGGACTGCACCAGACGCCGGGCTGGCTGGTTCCGCGATCGCGCCGCTCGACTGGCAGCTCTGGGTGGACCATGAGGCGCGGCCCGGCTGGGCCAACATGGCCTATGACGCGGCCCTACTCGAGCAGGCCGCCAGCGGCGGCGCTGTGCTTCGGCTCTATCGCTGGGGGCCATGGTGCCTCTCGTTCGGCCGGCACGAGCCGGCCCTGCGCCGCTATGATCGCGAGGCTATTCTCGCTCGTGGCCTCGACACGGTGCGCCGTCCCACCGGCGGGCGCGCGGTCTGGCATGCCGATGAACTGACCTATGCCGTTGCTGCGCCCGCGTGCGCCTTCGGTGATCTCGCTCGCGCATATCGCCTTATCCACGCCATGCTGCAACGCGCCGTGCGGTCGCTGGGTGTGCGGGCGATGCTCGCTCCGGCGCGTACTGCGGTGCGCCCGCTCGACATCGGCGCCTGTTTCGCCAATCCGGTCGGAGGCGAGGTCATGACGGCGGCCGGCAAGCTGGTAGGCAGCGCCCAGTTGCGGCAGAACGGTGCCCTGCTCCAGCACGGCTCGTTGCTGCTCTCCGGCACCCAGGACGTGGTGAGCGACATCGCCCGGGGCGCCGCCGCCGAGGCGCACTGCACCACGCTCGCGGCCGAGCTGGGCCGGCCCGTCAGCTTCGACGAGGTGGTGCCGGCTGTGATTGCCACGGCCGCTGAATGGCCCGGGACGTGGCACGAGCTTCGCGGACCGTCGGCCAACGTGCGCGCCCAGGCCGAGCGACACGCCATCCAGTTCAAGTCGCCGGAGTGGACCTGGCGCCGCTGACCGCTGGACGCGTGCCGTTCGTCTTCCCACATTGCAGTCCATGACGCGCTCTCGACCCTCATCCTGGAGTGGCCATCGGTGCGCCGGCTGATTTCGATCCTCGCTGCCATCCTCCTGCTCCCCTCCTGCGCCCGGCTCGATGCCCAGGCGCGCGCGGGAACCATTGTCATCGTGACCGGCGAACAGGCGACGGTGCCGGTACCAACGCTCATCGAGGGCGCGGCCGATACCCGCGCCAACCAGGAGCTCGCCGATCAGCTCTTCCTGCGGCTTGCCGTCCGCAAGCCGGGTCGCGCCACCAGCGACGAGAAGGGCTACGAGCCTCAGCTGGCCCGCAGCTGGAGCCGGCGGGATTCGCTCACGCTGGTTTTTGACCTGGATCCGCGGGCGCGGTGGCACGATGGCGTGCCGGTGACGGCGCGTGACGTGGTGTTCACCTTCCGTCGCGCGCGCGATCCGGAGATTGCCCCCTCGCTTGCCGCTCTGCTCCGCCACATCAGCGATGTGCGCGCCGAGGGCGATCATCGCGTCGTCATCACCTTCCATGACGTGTATGGCGAGCAGTTCTTCGACGCCACTTATTACGTCCAGCCTGTCCCGGCCCACTTGCTGGCCTCGCTCGCGCCGGAGGCGATCGCGGGCTCGCCTTTTGTCCACGCGCCGGTGGGCGACGGTCCCTATCGCTGGGTGCGTGCTGTCCCCGGCGAAACCGTGGAACTCGCCGCGGAGCCCGATTTCTTCCTCGGGCGCCCCGGCCTGAGCCGCGTCATCTTCCGCACCGCCAGCGACCCGGCCGCACGCATGAACCTGCTGCTCAGTGGCGAAGCCGACGCGATGATGTCGGTCGTTCCGCCCATGAGCAACCGCGCCCGGCTGGAGCGGACCGGCGATTTCCGCCTGGTCACAACGCCATCGGACCTCCTCGGCTACTTCCTGTTCAATTTCCGCAACCCGAGCGATACGTCGCGGGAGCATCCGATCCTGGCCGATGCCCGGGTCCGCCAGGCTATCACGCTGGCGCTCGACCGCCACGCCATGGCGATCTCGCAATTCGGCCCATACAGCGTCGTGCCGTATGGGCCGGTGTCGCAGATGCTGTGGCTCGGTCGCGTCTCGCCCAAGGCGCCACGGCAGAACGTGGCGCGTGCCGGTACGTTGCTCCGCCAGGCCGGCTGGCAAGATTCCGACGGCGATGGCACGCTGGACCGGAACGGGCGGCCGCTCGCGCTGTCGATCATCGTGCCGTCGTCGAGCAGCATGCGGCGCGACATCAGCGTCATGGCACAGGAGGAGCTCCGCCAGGTCGGCATCCGGCTCGACGTCCTCGTGCTCGAGCGCTCGGTATGGCAGGAGCGCTTCGTCAGTGGCCGGTTCGACATTTCATTCGGGGCGATGCGCCAGGTGCCCACACCGTCTGGTCTTACCTCGTCGTGGACCTGCGCCGGCGCAAGCAACGTATCCCACTACTGCGATCCGACCGTGGACTCGCTGCTTGCCAGCGCGATCCTGACCCAGGGCGACGCCGCCCCGATCTACGTGAAGGCATTGAATCGCCTGGAGCAGGATGCGCCCGCGTCGTTTCTCTACGCCCCGCTCGAGGTCATCGCCCTGCACCGGCGCTACGATGACGTCGAGCTGCGCGACGGCTCGCCCTGGCTCATGCTCTGGCACTGGCGTGTGCGGCGCGGGCAGGAACTCCCCCGGGACCGAATCGTGACACGCTGACATGAGGTGGCTCGCCGGACGGGTGGGCCAGGCCATCGTCACGGCCGTGATAGCCGTGCTGCTGGCGTTCTTCCTGATGCGTGCCGCACCGGGTGATCCGCTGTCGCGCCTGGGAGACGACCATCCGCTTACTCCGCAGCAGATGCAGGTGCTCCGCGCGCGCTATGGCCTCGACCAGCCAGTCACCGCGCAGTTCCGCTCCTTCCTGGCCGGCGCCGTGCGCGGCGACTTTGGCACTTCCATTCAATACGGCCGTCCGGTGAGCGACCTGATCCGGCAGCGCCTGCCCGCGTCGCTCCTCCTGGGTGGCACGGTGCTCCTGATCACGTTCGTGCTCGGCGCCTGGCTCGGCGCCGCGCAGGCCCTTCGCGCTGGAAGCTCGGCCGAGCACGCTGTCGGTGCACTCTCTCTCGCGGCCTATGCCACGCCATCATTCTGGCTCGGTCTGGTGCTGGCGTGGCTGGTGGGCATCGAGTGGCGGTTGCTGCCAGCGGCCGGGATGCACGATCCCCTGATTGCGGCAGACGCGTCCTGGGCCACCCGCGGACTCGACATCCTCCGGCACCTGGTCCTGCCCGCCATCACGCTCGCAACCGTGAATATCGGCGCCACCATGCGGCACGAGCGAAGTGCCATGCTGCAGGCGCTGCGCGAGCCCTACGTACAGTCCGCCCGCGCCCGCGGGCTGACCGAACGGCGCATCCACTGGCATCACGCCTTCCGGAACGCGCTCTTTCCCGTGGTGACCCTGTTTGGCCTCTGGCTCCCACTCGTGGTGGCGGGATCGGTGTTCGTCGAGAAGGTGTTTGCCTGGCCCGGCCTTGGCGCGCTCGCGGCGGATGCCGTGAGCGCCCGCGACTACCCGCTGCTCATGGGCGTCACCGTGCTGGTATCACTGCTGGTGGTGGGGGGGGCGCTCGTGGCCGATGCCGCCTATGCCCTGCTCGACCCTCGGGTACGGCGCGCGTGAGACTACCGGCTTCCACCGCCTTCCGCCGGGCGCTGGCGACGCCCAGGGGTCGGGCGGGGGTCATGGCGCTCGGTGCCATCGTCCTCTTCGGCATCCTTGCACCATTCGCGCTGCCGGATCCCTTTGCCCAGCCGGACATCGTGTCCGGCGCCATGCAGGCTCCCAGCGCGCTTCACCCATTCGGCACCGACCAGCTGAGCCGGGATGTGCTCTCACGGGTCGCGACGGGCGCCCGTGTCTCGCTGACCGTGGCCGCCGTGGCCGTGGCGCTATCCATGTCGCTGGGCGCGCTTGTCGGGCTTGTCGCCGGCTACCTGGGCGGCGCCGTGGACGCCCTGCTGATGCGTCTCGTGGACGGAGCCATGGCGGTGCCCCGCCTCTTTGTCCTGCTGCTGCTGGTCGCGGCATGGGAGCGGATGCCCCTGCTCGCGCTCATGCTCCTGATCGGTGCTACCGGGTGGCTGGGCACCAGCCGGCTGGTGCGCGCCGAGGTGCTGCGGCTCAAGGACGCCGACTTCGTGCGCGGCGCCGAGGCGCTCGGCGCCCGAAGCGGACGGATTATGTTTCGGCACCTGCTGCCCAACACGATGGGGCCGTTGCTGGTCGCGGCGACGCTTGGCGTGGGTGACGTGATCCTGCTGGAAGCGGGCCTCTCGTTCCTCGGCATGGGTGTGCGGCCCCCGACGCCGTCGTGGGGCGGCATGATCCTCGACGGCAAGGACGTGC
>DAIMFY010000006.1:0-22259 GCA_036724295.1 Gemmatimonadales bacterium
GCTTCATCGGCCCCCGCCACGTCCGCGAACGTCACCTTGGGCGTGTCGCCGGCAAGCAGCTTGGCCTTGGATTTCCCGAAGGCAAAGGCGCGACTGCCGCCTGCCTGGAGTTGTCGAAGGAAGAAGATCCAGAGCCCGATGATCACCACCCACGGCAGCGCCGAGATGATGATGGCAGTGAGGGCGCCGCGCTGTTCCTTGGCCTTGATGATGACGCCGGAGGATTCCAGCCGCTTGACGAACTCCTCGCTGTCGGCCACCGGCAGCAGCACCTTGAAGCTGGTGATCGAGTGGCCGCTGACCGAGATGGGCGCGCGGAAGTCACCTTCGATGTACTTGCCATCGAAGATCTCCACGCTGGCCACGTTCCGGGCATCGAGCTGCTGGCTGAATTGCGTATATGAGAGTTCTTCCGAGCCGGACCGCTGATTGTTCATCAGCTGGAACAGCGCGAGCGCGAGCAGGCCGACCAGCACCCACAGCGCGAGATTCTTGCTCAGGTTGCCCCAACTGCCCTTGGGAGGCCGGGGCGGCAGGCGTTCCGCCATCTATTCGTCCGACTCCAGATCCCCGATGAACGGGAGATGTCGATAGTTCTCCGCGTGGTCCAGGCCATAGCCAACCAGGAACGCGGGGGGTGCCTCGAACCCGACGAAGCGAAGCTCCGGGGGCGTGCACTGCGCCACATGCTTGTCCAGCAGGGCGCACATGGAAATGCTCCGCGGGTGGCGCTGGCGAAGGATTTCCGCGAGCCGCATCAGCGTGCGGCCCGAATCAATGATGTCTTCCACCAGCAGGATGTGCTTCCCTGCCAGGTCCGTTTCCGGATCATAGAGCAGCCGCACCGTACCACTGGAGACCGTGCCGTGTCCGTAGGAGCTGGCCACCAGGAAATCGACATGGATGGGCCGCTCGATCCGCCGGACCAGGTCGCTCAGGAAGATGAAGCTCCCCTTGAGCAAGCCAAGGACGAGCAACTCTCCCTCGGGATAGGCTGCGGTGATCTCGCTGCCCAGCTCCGCCACCCGTCGCGCGATCGTTTCCTCGTCGAACACGATGGAGCGCATGCGCCGCCCACCGGTCCGGCGCAACACATCAGCGGTGGTCAGCGTCAATCCTCACGGCCTCCGTTCCGGGGTCCGGCACCGATTGCTGGCTCCGGCAGATGCCCGGAAGCCACACCGGCGCCCCAGCGAACTCGATCACCGGCCACGCGTCACGCCGACCCAGCGGCACCCGCGCTTCCTGCAGCAGCCGGGCGACCGTGCGATGTCCGGTGCCCCCCAGCGGCTGCATCTGGTCGCCTGCCCTGCGAGACCGGACCGTCAGCGCACCGGGCGGGAACCACGCGGTCGTGTCCCGGCGAGCTTGAGCAGCAGGCGCCACGTCGCGGGCAAGACGAAATGTCCACTCGCCCCAGCGCGCCTGCTCCGCATCCGGCCGCACCACCATCGGCCCGGGCGGGGTCTCGTGCCGCTCGATGCGAATCCGGCCAAAGGCCGACGATGCGCGCCAACCGCCTCCGAGCGGCACCCAACTGCCGCTTCGTCCATCCCGGGCCAGCTTCAGCACCCGTTCGGCACTCGAGCCACTCATTACTGCCCCGGCACGCAATCCCAGTGCTCGCACCACTGCGTGCGCCATCTCCGAAGAATAGCCCGCCAGCGCGTCCCCAGCAACGGAAATGCGACCGTGATCCTGTTGCAGATCGAGCCCCGAGAGGTGGCCGAGGGCGCTGTCCCACGCGCTCCTCCACTGGCGAGCCTGGGCCGCCACTCGGCCGAGGTCTTCCGTCACCTCGGGCCACCGTCCCCGGAGCATCGGCACCAGCTGCTGCCTGATCCAGGAACGATCGTGACGCAGGTCCGCGTTGGCGGGATCGGCCCAGCTCGCGACGCCCTTGTCGAGCAGGTAACGCGCCAGTTCCTCGCGCCGGAACGGCAGCAATGGACGGAGAATGGTTCCCGACCGCGGCTGCATTCCCGCCAGCCCGGCAGGACCGGTACCGCGCAGCACCCGCATCAGCACCGTTTCGGCCTGGTCGTCGGCGTGGTGCGCGGTCATGATCCAGTCGGCCCCCGCCCTCACGCGCAGGCGCTCGAGCGCCTGCCGGCGGGCCGCGCGCGCCTGGGTCTCACTGGCGGATGGACCGAGGGCAAGCGCCTCCTGGCAATACGCGAGTCCCAGTCGCGCCGCGTGGTCCCCGACACGCGTGGCGACTGTCCCACTCTCGGGGGCGATTCCATGATCCACGTGGGCCACGACGACTTCAAGCTGCAGTGCGGCGGCCGAGCCAGCGAGCAGCTCGAGCAAGGCGAGCGAGTCCGGCCCGCCAGACACCGCGGCCAGCACGCGGGACCCCAGAAGGCCGAGCCCGGCACATCGATCAACGAAGCGTTCGAGCAGCGGAAGCGATTCGGCGGGATCGGAACTCGTGGCGGTCTCCGTGCAGCAGGAGGCGATGGCAGCTGGAGCCGGAAGAAAACATCGGGGCGCTCAACTTGAAAGCGCGCGCCGTTCACCGGGACGACGGTTGCTCGGTTCTCGCCAGGCCTCGCAACAACTGTCGGAATACGGCGCGCGGCAGCCGTGCCAGCCGCCCCAGGCGCCCGCGCCATTCGTCACTCCGCATGCGCCAGAGCAACCGGCGGGTCGCCGCGCCAACGTCCGGTGGCAGCGGCCGGGAGAGTGCGAAGTGGTAGTTGTGCGCAATAGCGCGTTGCAGGTGCCCGGGAAGCGCATCCAGGTCGGCCGCCAGCGATCGCGCATCGTCCAGTGTGGGGAACTGATCGAGCAAGCCCAGCGCACAGAGCAGCAACCGGGTGCGCACGCACTTCCCGCAGCGCGAGCAATTGAGCCGGTCATCCCGATTTTCCCAGCAGACGCGCAGCTGAGCGCGAGCCAGGTCGCTTCCGGCCAGCCGCTCCAGCTTGTCTGCGCGGCTGTACTGCTCCCCGATGTGATGCACGGACAGCCCCGCACCACTCCAGAGTGGATCGAGGTCCCAGCGCGAGCCCCACGCACGATCAAGTGTCCGCTGGTACGATGAGGAGATCAGCCAGGTATCGATGTGGTTGCTCAGCATGTGACCCACGGCCGCGAGGGCGCCGCCGTGGCTCCGATCCCAGCTCACCCCGCGGAACAATGGGTGGGTCTTCAGGTTGGTGCGAATCGTGATCGGCCGGGCGCCAATGGCGCTGGCCGCTTTCGTGAGACCGGCCCGAACCCGATCGGCACGCGCTGTTTCCGCAAGGGTCATGTCGAATCCATGGACAAAGACCAGCGCTTCCACCGGATAGGGCGACGTGTGCAGGGTGAAGAACGAATCCACGCCGGCGCTGAAAGCGAGCCCGGCCACCGGCGTCGGACCTCGGTCGCCTGGCGGCGGCGCCGGCGCCAGGGTTGATAGGCATCGAGGCGCCAGGCGAGGATAATTCCACCAGCCACAGACGAGGTTCGTTGCCCGTGCCGCGTTGCCGGCCCAATCGGCCGTGACCGCGCCCTCGATGACCATTTGCCTGCCCGCCGCCAGGGCGGGGATGACAAGGGCGCTCGCAAAGCCCTCGACCGAGGGCAACAGGGGAGCGTCCGCCGATTCGAACCAGATATCGGTGCCATCGAGCCGCATGGTGACACGGCTGACCGCGTCCCTCTGCTCGGCACGCGGAGCTTCAAGCCTGAGGCTGTTGTCGGTCATGGCGACGCTTGGGGTTGAATATCGAGTGGGCAAATACCGAGACGCGACCGGACCTCCTGCGCCGTCGCAACACGACGCTCGAGGCTGTGGGCGAGCGACACGATCCGCTCCACCAGCGCACGGTTGGTGGCCAACTGGCGACGCTCACCATCGAACCAGATATTGTCTTCCAGTCCCACCCGGACGCCGTCGCCCCAGAGCAGTCCCAGTGTATTGGCGGTGAGTTGCTGGCGGCCGATGCCCGCCAGGGACCAGATCGAATCCGGCGGCAGCGCGCTCAGGATGGCCGCCAGCTGCGCCGGCGTCGCCTGCGCGCTCGCGAGATTGCCCAGCAGGATGTTGAAGTAATGCGGTGGCGTCAGGACACCCTTCTCGATCAGGTAGTTCGCGTAATTGACCATCCCGACATCAAAGACTTCCAGTTCCGGCTTGATCCCTCGCTCGTGCATGCGCTCGGCCAGGCGGCGCACCATCTCCGGGGCGTTGATGCTCGGCTGCTGGGGGAAGTTGAGCGATGCAAGGGTGAGGCTCCCCATGTCCGGGCGCAAGTCGCCCCGGAGTTCCAGCGGATCGGCGCGCTGCTCCAGTGCGCCAAAGTTCCGCCCGCTGAGTGACACGCAGATGGTCAAGTCGGGCTGTGCCTCGCGGATGCCGGCAATCTGCCGCGCGTAGATCTCGCGATCGTAGTGTGGCGTTCCCGTCGCGTCGCGCGCATGCAGGTGCACAAGATTGGCGCCGGCCTGCACGCAGTCGAGCACATCCGTGACGATTTCGGCGGGTGAGACCGGCACATGCGGCGTCATCGCCTTCGTCGGGATCATTCCGGTGGGGCAGAAATTGACAATGATGGGGTGCAATGACGCTGTCATCAGGCCTGCACTCCAGGGTGGCGCGTGGTTACGAGGTGCGTCAGCGACGCATGCTCAGGGAAGCCCCGGTGGAGTGCCCACCAGGTGCTGTCGCCCAGGTGGAAGCGATGCAAGGCGTGCCGGATCGCCTCTTCCCCCACGGCTTCATACCCGAAGTGGCGCCGGTACCAGGCGATTGCCGCGGGATCGTCGCTCCAGGTGTGGATGCTCCTTGCGCCGGCAGCCCACATCGCGTCCATTCGGGCCTGCTGCAGCGCGGCGCCGATGCCCGAACCGCGTTGCGACCGCTGGACCGTGATCAGCACCGTCTTGGCCGCACCGGCATCCCGATCGAGCCAGTCCCAGCAGCAGAAGCCGACGACATGGTGCTGCTCGACGGCCACGAGCGCGCGAGCATCGAGGTCCACGTCCACGATGGTATTGCGCACGGCAAGCAGCGCGTCGGCAGGAAAGTCGGCGTCGGCGAGCGACGCCGCGCCGAGGAGCTGCACACGGTACTCGGCGAGCACGGCAAAGACCGCCGGCATGTCCGTGGCGCGGGGAGGCCGGATCGCCACCACCGTCATTGCGGCGGGTTGATGGTGCGGATCCATCCCGCCCGAGGCCAGCGGGATAGCACCGGGACGAACGACAACGCGTCAAGATCGGCAGCGAGCGTGCCGGGACCGTCAGGCACGGGGCAATCCTGCAGCACACCCAGGCCCGCGAGCACAGCGCGAGTTCGCAGGCACTTCTCGCAGCGGGAGCAGTTGAGGCGATCGTGCCGGCGCTCCGAGCAGACGTGCAGGTGCTGCCGCGCCAGCGGCGAGTCAGCGATGAGCCGTAACTTGGCGTTGCGGCTGCACCCGGCCCCGGCCTGCTCGATTCGAAGCCCTGCACCACTCCAGTACGGATCAAGCCCTGAGTGAGGACCCCGCGGCTTGGGTGCAGCGTACGTTCCCGAGGAAGAAATCACGAGCGTGTCGATTGTGCCGGCACACAGATGCCCGAAGGTGGCAAGCGCGCCAACATGCGTGCGGGGCCAGGGCACCGAAGCGAGAGAAGGAGGGTCCGCAGGTTGGTCCGGATCGTGACCAGCCGTGCGAACGTCGACTCCGCGACCCGCTGGGAGCGCGCGCGCATGGCAGCACCCTGAGGCTTGTCCACCAGACGGGCATCAGAGCCGTGGGCGTGAATGTGGTACCGGATTGGCCCGCCAGGGACCAGCAGAGCAGAGAACGGATCGACGCCGCCGGTGAAGTAGAGCGAACGGGTCGGCTCGCCCCGCTGTGGCCCGGTTGCGACGGGTCGGGTGTCGACCGCGGCCCACAGCCGATGGTAGCCCCACCAGCGATGGGCCGTCTCCCGCACGGGGGCCGCGGCCAGCAGGAAGGCGGACGCAAAGCCTTCGCTCGATGGCCGGGGCGGAATATCCTCGCTCTCGAACCAGGCGTCCGCCCAGTTCACGCTCGCAATCGCGCGCGAGGCCTTGCCCATCTGCCTGACGATCGGATCGCCAACAAGCAGCTCGCTTGCCACCCAAGGCCTCCCGAAATCGGTGGGACTATGATGCCGATTCCAACGGGAACGAGCAAGGAGCAGGCCATCCGCAGGACGGCTGAGGCTGGCAGGACCACAGGGCACACAAGGGGCGGCCAAGTGGCCACGTGCAGGTGCGACTGCATTGCCGCGAACTACGGCGCTGGGGGCTGAGAGCGGTGAGCTGACAGCTGCCAGCCCTCAGCTTTCACTCCTGGCACACTCGCGCCGGCAAGTCCCGCCAGAATTCCCGGCACACAGGTTTCGGTGCAGTGCGGCGCGCTTCCGCAGCCCGGCGTACGACCGCCTGGTAGCGGCGGTACAGGAATGGCTCACCCGCCCACGCGCTGGCAGGGACGTCCATCAGCCGGCGCAGCAAGTCACCGCGAAAGGCCCCGGCGGACAGGAGAGGATCATCCTCCAGCAGTTCCAGCGCGCGCGCAAGCACTCGCGTCCGGACGCAACCGGACGCGAGCGCATTGTAGACGGCACGAGACCGGTCCTGCGCGGAGCTCAACGGGCGGACCCATTCCAGCTGCAGTTGACGCAAGCCAGCGTTTCGGGAATCGCCATCAGTCGAGCGTACGGAATCGGGTTCCAGCAGTTGTGGCAGACGCCGTACTTCCCGGTCCGCATCCGGTTCAGCGCCTCCAGGATCCGCAGCATGCGCTCGGGCACGCCGGCGGCCCGGGCAGATCGGGGATCGGGCGCCGATGATTTCCATGGCGCCTGAACATCGCGCGACGGCATGCCGGCGTAGGCCCACGCCGAACGGCCACCGACCCGCTCCAGCTCGACCCGTAGTTCATTCCAGAGCTCATGCAGTTGGTCGGGCGTGAGATGGGTTGCGGTCATGACACAGCTCCTGCCAGGGCGCTGCGCGGCGCCGCATCCCACTGCACCATCCGGCGACCCAGCCCCGCGCGGCGGATGGATTCCCACATCCGCCGTACGCTCGCCAGGACGAACACGTCAGGCGTCCCGACCGGTGCTACCGCCATGGTCAGCGACCAGGCTCCCTGTTCGTCGTCCGGCTCGAGCCGGGCGATGTCCTCATTACGCTCGAGGAACCAGGTACCCTCGGCCGCGCGGCTGCGGGCCACCTCCGCTGCGGTGCGGGCGCTTCGTGCCAGCCAGCCGGCGCGCTCGGCCAGCGCACTGGAGGGAAACCCTGCAAATCGCGCCGACAGTATCCCGTCCGGCCCGGCCAGGACGGTTCCAACATTCCTGCCCTCGCTCAGCAGGTGGAAACGGATCGGCTCAATGCCGCGACGCACTTCCATGACAGTCCTCCGGATTCAGGTCGTTGGTGGGCCACCTGACGGAGGTGGCCGGAATCAAACGCCCCGCCTGCAGCGCGCAGGCGGGGCGTTGATCGCAAGCGACCGGAACCGATGAACCGGCTACGGCATGGCGATCCGGCCTGAACCTGGGCTCAGAGCGTGCGGGGAGGGCGCGCCGGGTGCACGGCACGCCCGGTACGTCCGCGTTTCGGACATCCGGGTCCTGTGTAGGCCAATCGGAAGAACGTTCACTTAAGCTCCAGCATTAAGTCTGCGCTGTATACGACTGCAATATAACGGGTTGACGGTCGGAATCCAACCGGCGTCAGAGCCAGGCAGCTTCGGCGATTCCGGGCGCCCGGGTCACGACTTGCCGCTGCCAAATGCTGCCCCGCTATGGCTGGTGGCCGTCACGGTGAGCAGGAAGATGCCGCCCTGGTCGGAATGGACCGAATGCCGGATGCCCGGACCCAGGGCGGCGACCATGCCCGCGTTAAGCGTGACCGACTTTCCGCCGCAATCAAGTACCACGGCACCTTCCAGCACCTGCAATGTTACCGGACCACGAGCCTCGTGTTCCCGCATCTCCCCGCCCGGCTTCAGCCCGACCAAGGTCATGCTGACGGGGCCCTGGGGCCCGTCCTTGACCAGGGTGCGGGCCGAGCGAGCCTGGGCGGCGGCCAGACTCTCGCGCAGGTGGCGGATTTCATCGGCAAGCGTGAAGGCGAGCACATCGCCCGTAAGCGGACGGTCAACTGAGGACATCGGCTCCTCCGAGCGGATCACAGGTCACATGTCGCGGGTCGCGGGTCGCGGGTCGCGGGTCGCGGGTCGCGGGTCGCGGGTCGCGGCCAGAAAGGTAGTCGGTCAGGCCCTGCCCCTCAGCCAGTGGCACCCAGCTGTCGGCTTACGGCCGGTGTGCATTGCCCTTAAGATGCAGCATCCTGCGGCCTGAGGCGTGCACCATGCCGATGCACTATGAACATGTCGAAATCGCCGAGGGCGACGTTCCTCGCCCTGTTTTCCCATTCGCTCGCCACATGCTCGCGACCTATGTGAGCGAAACCAACAAGGTCGCGTCCGTCTGGCGCCAGTTCGGAGACGTGGACCTGGATTTTGCACCAGTGCCAAGGGCAAGCAGCGTGAAGACGATCTTCTCGCACCAGTTGCTGTCCGAACGGCGGTTTTTTGGTGAGTTTCTCGGCACTTCCGAGCCGCCAGGAGCGGAAATCGTACCCGATCCACTGACGGTGGCGGCAGCCACCGCTCGGCTGGTGGACCTGGCCCGCGCACGGCTGCCCATGCTGGCGGCCCAGCCGGAGAGCTGGTGGCTTGCGGAGGTGCCGTTTTTCGACGTGGTTCGGGAACGGGTCTGGATCTTCTGGCGCCGCCTGCTGCACACGACGCATCATCGGACCCAACTGACGGTGTACCTCCGGCTCATGGAGCGGACGGTGCCGCCGACGTACGGGCCCACGGCCGACGCGAGTTGGGCCGGCGCCGACCCGACGCACTCCGCCGCCGCGGCCGAGCGGCGCTAGCGCGGGCCTCGGTCGCGCTCGCGCTCAATCAGGCGGCAGTGCATATTGCGCGACGCATGCCAGACCTCCGCAGCCGACTCATCAAGGGATTGTCCACCCGGTACTCACTTGACCGCGAACTCGGTCAGGGCGGGATGGCCGTGGTCTACCTGGCGCACGACCTCCGCCACGATCGCGAGGTCGCGCTCAAGGTCCTGCGTCCGGAAATTTCCGCCGAGATCGGAGCGGAGCGGTTCCTTCGCGAGATCAAGATGGCCGCCGGATTGACCCACCCCCACATCCTGCCGGTGTTCGACTCCGGTGAGGCCGACGGCCTGCTGTTCTACGTCATGCCGAGCATGGAGGGGCGTTCCCTGCGTGAGCGTATTGATCGGGAGCGCCAGCTTCCCCTGACGGATGCGCTGCGCATCACCCGTGAGGTCGCCTCGGCGCTCGACTACGCCCATCGGCACAACGTGGTGCACCGCGACATCAAGCCGGAGAACATCCTGCTGCACGAGGACGCAGCCATGGTGGCCGACTTCGGCATCGGCAAGGCGCTTTCCAATGATGGAGCGTCGCTGACGCAGACCGGGCTTTCCCTTGGCACTCCAGCGTACATGAGCCCGGAACAGGCGGCCGGCGAGCTCGGCACCGATGGGCGCAGCGATCTCTACTCGCTCGGCTGTGTCCTGTATGAAATGCTTGCCGGCGAGCCGCCCTTCACCGGGATCTCGGCGCAGGCCATCATCGCCAAGCGCTTCGTATCGCCGATCCCCAAAGTGCGCACCACGCGCGACGTGCCGGAGGCGGTGGATAGCGCCGTCTCCCGCGCGCTCGCCCGCACCCCGGTAGACCGATTTGCCACGGCGGCCGAATTTGCGGCAGCGCTGCGGGAGGTCCAGCGAGAAAGTGCCGCTGGCGGCTCGCAGCCGACGGGCGAGACGGGGCGCACCAATCCACGCGCCATAGCCGTGCTGCCGCTCTCCAACATGAGCGCGGACCCCGAAAACGAGTACTTCGCTGACGGGATGACGGAAGAGATCATCAACGCGCTGGCCAAGGTGCCAGGTATCCAGGTGGCATCCCGTACCAGTTCGTTTGCCTTCAAGGGCAAGGGAGTGGATGTCCGGCAGATTGGTGAGAAGCTGGGCGTGAGCTCGGTGCTGGAAGGGAGCGTGCGGAAGGTCGGGAATCGCATTCGAATCACCGCGCAGCTCATCAGCGTGGAGAACGGCTACCATCTCTGGAGCGAGAGCTACGACCGCCAGCTGGAAGACGTGTTCGCCGTCCAGGACGAGATTTCCCGCGCCATCGTGGACGCCCTCAAGCTTCGCCTCGCCGACGATGCCGCGCAGGTCGTGGCGCCGACCAAGAACCTCGAGGCCTATACCCTGTACCTGAAGGGCCGGTTCTTCTTCGTGAAGCTGTCCGAGCCGGGACTCAGGAAGGCACTCGACCTTTTCCAGCGCGCGCTGCTGCAGGACCCGGGATTCGCCCGCGCGTACGCCGGCATCGCCGATGTCTGGTGCAACCTGGCCGATGACTGGGTGGCGCCCGACGAGGCCTATCCTCGCGCGAAGGCCGCGGCCGAGCGCGCCCTGCAGCGAGATCCGGAGCTGGCCGAGGCCATCACGTCCATCGGCAAGGTTCTCTGCTGGCACGAATGGAACTTCGGCGCGGCCGAGGTGCAGCTGGCGAGGGCTGTGGCGCTGAATCCGAACTACGCCGAGGCGCATTACGTGCACGGTACGGCGCTGCCGCTGGTCGGCCGGCTGGACGATGCGATCGAGACGATGGCGAATGCCCTCAAGCTGGATCCGCTGTCGGTCCACTACAGCGAGTGGCTGTCCCGTTTTCTCCTTTATGCGCACGACTATGATGGTGCCATCGCCCAGGCTCACCGCACACTGGAGATGGATGAGGTCTGCATCCGCGCGCCCCACTACGTCGGCTCGGCCTACCTGGCAAAGGGTGATGCCGAGACGGCGCTGGCCTGGTATCGCCGGGCCCAGGCGCTGGAAAAGGCAGTGCGGTCCTACGACGCCATGATTGTCCGGGCCCTCGCCGCGCTGGGCCAGCGCGAGGAAGCGGACGCGATCATGCTGCGCCTGGAAGAGGAATCCCGCCAGCAGTACATGCGGTCCGAGATCCTTGCCATGGGCTACGCGGCTGTGGGAGACTTCGATCGCGCCTTCGAATCCCTGGAACGCGCGTTCCAGGCCCAGTCGGCGGGACTCATCTATCTGCATCTCGATCCGGGCTACGCACCACTCCGGGGCGATCTGCGATACATGGATTTGGTGAAGCGGATTGGGCTCAGGTAGTGGTGAGTCGTAGTTCGTAAGCCGTAGCGCTGAGAGTTGCGCGCGACCTGACCACCCTCGCCATCTCCGCATCCGTTTCGGAGACTGGCTCAATCAATTTCAATCAGCCAGTGAACCGGACCAGCACGTTGTAATGGCGGTCGAGCGTCATCGCGATACTCCACTCTCCAGCAACTTCAGTGGGGTCGCTCGCGACAAAGCTGCTACCAATCTTGATTACGTAGAGCGCCCGGCCTGTGGATGACTTGCCCAGTGCTGCGTAGTATGATGCTGCGACTTTCTTGCAGATACGCTCGTCTATCACGAGCGACACCTGACTCGCCTTCGCAGCGGGCAGCTGGAGCGCACTACGTGTGGCGATTGAGACCGAGTCTGAACCTTCAGCCACGCGCTGGATGTGATTCAGCTTGCCGAGACCGAGTTCATCGGCTGGCAAGCAGACGTTTTGAGCCTCGGCGCCTGAGGCAAAAGCAAGCAACACCGTTACCAGGAGTCCCGCCACCTGGTTTCGCATGAAACTCCTCAGCGGAAGCAGTTTGAAGGGTAAACGGCCCACGACTCAAGATGAGCCGGGTCGCTCCAGTCGGGAGACCATTACGACAGGGGTCAAGCCGATCGCTGTTGGCCAATCACCGCTGTATTGATCGGTAGCTGGATCTCTGAAAACGCTGCCGCCGCCGGTCGGGGTAGGATTGCATCTGACGATGACGCCACCACCAAATCCGGCTGCTGTCCTCTCAGTTGCACCCGCGACGGTGCCGACCGAAGATACGATCGAGGCGAAGCCTGAAGCTGGAATCTCGAAGCGACAGCCCGCTCAGGCGTGCATCGTGATTCGATCAACCTCCGCCGCCTCCTCATCGCTCAGCTTCCACACGGCTGCCACGGCGTTGGCCCGCACCTGCTCCGGCGTCGTCGCCCCGGCGATGACCGACACCACAGCCGGCTTCCGCAGCAGCCACGAGAACGCCAGCTCCAGCATCGTGTGCCCCCGGGCTTCAGCAAAGGCGATCAGCCGCTCGACGATGTCGAGATGGCGCTCATTGAAGAGATCGGCATGGCGTCCCTCGGCGATTCGGCTGCCGGCCGGTGGCGGCTCGCCCTTCCGGTACTTGCCGGTGAGCATCCCGCTCGCGAGCGGAAAGTACGGAATGAATGCGATGCCGAGTTCTCTGCAGAGCGGCAGGATTTCCGCTTCGGGGTCGCGGTGCAGGAGGCTGTACTCGTTCTGCAGGCTCGCGAATGTCGCGGCGCCCGGCTTCGCGCCATGCTCCGCTTCGCGGAGCTGTGCGGCAGAGAAATTGGAACATCCGATTTCCCGCACCTTCCCCGCCTTCACCAGATCATCGAGCGCGCCGAGGGTGTCGGCGATGGGGACGGTGGAATCAGGCCAGTGCAGCTGGTAGAGGTCGATGTGGGCAGTGCCCAGGCGGCGCAGGCTGTCCTCGACGGCCTGGCGAACATACGCGGGGCTGGCGCCGTGCCGCTGCTCGTCCAGCTTGCTGCCGAACTTCGTGGCGATCACCGCCTCGTTGCGGCGGTTGGCCAGCGCGCGGCCGAGAAATACCTCGCTCTGCGTGTTGCCGTAGCTGTCAGCGGTATCGAAGAAGGTGATGCCGGCGTCGAGCGCGGCATGGACCACGCGCGCGGTGCCCGCCGCGTCCAGCTTCTTGCCAAAGTTGTTGCAGCCGAGACCCACTGCAGAGACTCGCAGCGTCCCGATGGCGCGGGGGTTCATCTTGCTTCCGCCTCCCGTTGCATTACCAACCCTCGTTCCTGACCTCGGCCAGCACGCCGTCGAGGTCGTTGAAAACCAGCGACTGCGGCTCGGTATCGAGCGCGACGGGCAGCACGGTCTCGACCTGGGCGCCGACGACTTTCACCCGGGCGCGCGCCGCCCGCCCGTCCTTCAGCCGCACCGTGACTGGAACATAGGCTACAAAGGTGGGCGGCACGTTCTCCTGGCGGACGCGGAGGCGAACCTGGAAGTGGCCGTTGTCAGCCGGCTCCGTCTTCCAGGCGACCCGGTATGTCGGGATGCGCCACCCATATACCCACTGATTGAAGAACCAGTCCATCGGCTGGCCAACGTGCTGCTCGAGGACGTGCTGGAAATCGGCGGTGGTGGCACGACGACCGGCATAGGTCCGATAGAAGTCCTGCATCACCGCGGTGAACCGGTCTTCATTCATGCTGCGGAGATCGAGCAGCAGCATCCGGAGCATATTGACTACCCACGCTCCCTTCTGGTACACGATCACGCTGTAGTTGTTGTCCATCGGGTCCCGCGTGTCCATGCGATAGCCCAGCCAGATGGGCAGTGAGTCGCCCCGCCTGGCAAGAATGCTGGTGCGCCAGCGGTCCAGCATGCCGAAATATTTGTCGTTGTCGTGGCGGCGCGTCTGCATGTACCAGAGTCCGGCAAAGTCGCTGAATCCCTCGCTCAGCCACTGGTCGTGGTAGCTGGCGTAGTCCACGCCGATACCCCACCACTGATGGGCGACTTCGTGCGACCGGAACACCTCATCGTCGCCGTCCTTCCCGGTGAGAACGAAGGTTGAGTACGACAGGTGGATGAGGCCGGGAAAGGCCTCGCCGTGGAGCGAGGGAATCTCGGTGGCGTAGAACTGGTTGACCGAGGGCGGGCCGAACTCGGTCCCGAAGAATTGCATCGCGCCGGAGACGTCGTCGCCGACCCGCTTCTCCATGTCGCGCTGCTGGACGACCTCGCCTTGCTGCAGCAGCTGCTGGGTGAGCTGCCGGTGACCGCGTTCCGACCAGAGCACCGTGACGGCGGGCCCGCTGGACTCCCTGGCCGCATGGGTATCGAAGATGCCAAGATTGAACGACGCGTTTCGGATGGGGTGCGGCACGGCCCAGGTGCTCGTCGTCATCCGGTCATCCGTCGCCAGCGAGGACCGCTGGCCCACCGAGGCCAGCGTCATCGAGCGCGGATAGTGAAACGTCAGTTCGAACTCCGCCACATCGCGCCAGCCCGGCGGCTGGGGATACCACGCGACGCTGGACTTGAGAAAGAACCAGTCGCCATACCGGTCGATCAGGTCGCCGTGGTAGTAGAGCTGCAGCTGCGCGTGTGCGCCGGCCCCGAGCGCCTCCGGGAGCCGGACCCACAGCGTGGCGTCATCCCTGGCCTTGGCGACAATGGCCTCGGCGCCATCGCTCCAGCGCGCCGAATCCACCTCGAGCTTCGGGAACAGCATGAAGGGGAGCCATGGCCCGGCGACGGTGTCTGCGACGATATCCATCGCGGCCGCCTCAGCGAAGCCCACGTCGCCGGTGGATTGCTGGGTCAGCCACGTTTCCAGGCGGTAGCGCGCGACCCGGACGCGGTTCAGGCGCTCCCGGGCCAGCGGCCGGACGACACTGTCCCCGCCGGCACGGAACTGCGTGATGACCTCCGTTCGCACGGCAGGCGTCGCATGCCGGGCCGGCATCAGCAACCGCACGGACTCCGCTTCGTCAGGGTCAATCATGAAAACGAGGGGGTCCCCTCGTCCGAAGATCCGGGCGACGAACAGCGAACTCGATTCGCGGTTCAGGAGCGGCCGGAGCACATCCGGATCGAGTGTCCGGTCTCCCAGGTCGCCCAGAAGGTCGAGCAGGTCCCGGGCGCGATCGGCCGCGTGGTCGGGCGGTGGTCCCGCCTTGAACGATACCTGGCGTCGAAGCTCGTCGAGAGTCGAGTCAGCGAACAGAAAGACCACATCAGTGAAGGGTTCGGCGAGCGAGGAGGCCCGACGGAAACGACGCAGGCGTTCACGCTCGATCGCGGTTGGTGGAGTGAAGCGGAACGTTCCCTGGCCATGGAATGCGACAGCTGCGGTCCTGCCGCCGACCGGCGTTAGCAGTACCAGCCGTCCCGCCTCGAGCGTGAACTCGCCGGCGTCACGGCGGAGCACGAGGTTCTGCACCTCTGCCACCTGGTCGGGGACGGGCCCGAGGGCCTTGAGGGCAGCGTAGGCCGAGTCCAGCTCGGCCGCCTGCGCGCGGACGCCAGGCGCATGGAGAATGATGGCGGCCAGCACGAACGCGGCGACCTGGCTGAAGGGTCGCAAGCCCATGATTTGGCTCCGGCTTTATGAAGAAATGGTGGGAAAAGCGCTTCGATACTATGCAACATGGAGCCGCATGGGGCAAGCGGGCCGCTTGCCGGGATGCTGTTGGCGCGGCGACCGCCCGGGATCGATGTCAAAACGCGAGACCGGAGTCTCGCGTCTCGTGTCGGCGTTCGGCATGGCGGGGACGGGGCTCGAGCCAGGGGCCGAGGCCCGGCGGATGAGCGTACAACGAAGTGAAGGGCATAGCAGGGGAGGGACTCGAACCCTCGACCCCGGCATTATGAGTGCCGTGCTCTAACCAGCTGAGCTACCCTGCCAAGGGAGGGCAATCCTACCTAGTGGGACGGGCAGCCGTCAAGGCGCGTCGGCGACTGTCCCGGCCTTCGCAGAAGAGGCCGGCGCGAGACGGTACAGACGCTCCCCCGGACGGATCATGCCGTACTGCTCGCGCGCGATCCGCTCCTGCACCGCCGGGTCGGTTTCGATGGACTTCCGCAGCCTGGTGAGCGAGTCCACCATCCGGCTGAGCCGCACCTGGCGAGCCTGCTCCTCCGCCAACTCGCGCTGGAGCGCGCGATAGTTCCACGTGCTGTACTCGCCACCTTCGACGGCGAAGATGGCCATGACCCCGAGCAGGGCCAGCACCAGCCATCCGCGCATGCTCATGCGAAGTACAGGTCGCGCCCAGGATAGCTCGCCATCACGCCCAGCTCCTCGTTGATACGGAGCAGCTGGTTGTACTTGGCGGTGCGATCGGTGCGGCTCGCGCTCCCGGTCTTGATCTGGCCCGCACCGGTAGCCACCGCGAGGTCGGCGATGAACGTGTCCTCGGTCTCGCCCGAACGATGCGAGATGATGATGCCGTAGCCGCTGCTGCGCGCGAGCTCGATGCACTGCAGCGTCTCGGTGAGGGTACCGATCTGGTTCACCTTGATGAGGATGGCATTGGCCGCACCCTGCTCGATTCCCTTCCCCAGCAGCTCGACGTTGGTGCAGAAGATGTCGTCGCCCACGAGCTGCACCCGCTCGCCAAGGTGCTCCGTGAGTTCGTGCCAGCCGTCCCAGTCGCTCTCGCCGAGGCCATCCTCGATCGAGACGATCGGGTACTTGTCCACCCACCCTTCATAGAGCGCAATCATCTCCGCCGCGCTGCGCCGGCTGCCGTCGCCCTTCTTGAACACGTAGGCGCCGTCCGCGTAGAGTTCGCTCGCCGCCACGTCCAGCGCGATGGCGATGTCTTCGCCCGGGACGTAGTGCGCCGCCTCGATGGCCTGGATCACGACGTCGAGCGCCGCCTCATTGGACGGCAGCATCGGCGCGAACCCGCCTTCGTCGCCCACGGCGGTCGAGAGTCCCATGCCGCCCAGCACCTTCTTGAGCGCGTGGAACACCTCGACGCCCATGCGGAGCCCGTCGGCGAAGTTGTCTGCACCCACCGGCACCACCATGAACTCCTGCGCGTCCACGTTGTTCGACGCATGGGCGCCGCCGTTCAAGATGTTCATCATTGGCACCGGAAGGATGTGCGCCATCGGGCCGCCGAGATAGCGATAGAGCGGAAGCCCGCACTCCTGCGCCGCCGCGCGGGCCGTGGCCAGGGAGACGGCAAGGATGGCGTTGGCGCCCAGCTTACTCTTGTTGGGCGTGTCATCGGTGTCCATCATCTCCGCGTCCACGGTCATCTGGTCGCGGGCATCGAGCCCTTCGAGCCGGGGCCCGATGATCTCGTTGACGTTGCGGACCGCCTCCTGGACACCCTTCCCACCATAGCGGTCGGCGTCGCCGTCGCGGAGCTCGACCGCTTCCCGTTCTCCGGTGGATGCCCCACTCGGCACGGCCGCCCGCCCCATGCCGCCATCCGCAAGCAGCACTTCCGCCTCCACCGTGGGATTGCCCCGGCTATCCAGAATTTCCCGCGCGTGGACTTCGATGATGGTTGACATGCGTCTCAGGGTTGGGGATGGAAACAATTTAACGGGTCGCTGGACGATAGCCGCTGGTCAGTGACATCCAGTAGCCGGTACCGGCAGCCACGAACTCACAGCTCTTCCATGGCTCGCCGAGTCTGCGCCATCAGCTCATCCCGGTCCTCGAAGTCGCAGCCTGCGGTCGGGACCGGCGCGCCGATTTTCAGCGTAATAGGTCGCCGCCGCACATACCAGCCTCCCGGGGGCAGCGCCTCGAAGGTCCCCTCGATGAACACCGGAACGATGGGCACGCCCGCCCGGATGGCGAGCACGAACGGCCCTTTCTTGAAGTCGTGCAGCTTGCCGTCCCGGCTTCGGGTTCCTTCGACGAAGACGATGGCCGAGAGCCCCGAGCGGAGCCGCTCGGCGGCCTCATCATAGGCGGCGAAGGCATCACGCAGATTGCTGCGGTTGATGGGGATCTCGCCGCGGGCCCGGAGCGCCTGTCCGAAGACGGGAATGGAGAGCAGTTCCTTCTTCGCCACAAACCGGACCGATCCGGGCAGCTCGGCAAACAGGACCCAGATATCCGCAAACGACGTGTGATTGCTTGCGAAGACGTAACTCTGGCCCGATTCGAGCTGCTCCATGCCTTCCACGTGAACCCGCAGCCCGTTTACCGCGAGGAGTGAGCGCCCCCAGTCGCGGCCCGCCCGGTCGTAGATGCCTCCGGGACGGTGCTTCACGCGGAGGAGGGCAGCGAAGATACAGAGACATCCATACCAGACGACCAGCGCCACCAGCGTCACGACGTACCACGGAATCTTCAGGAACTTCATGAGAAGTGATTGAATCCCTTGAGTGTGAGGCGGCTCCCTCGATACATGAGTCGCACCCCTCGGCCGTGATGGCACGTGCCGACACGTGTCAACGTGAGTTCCAGCTCCCGTTCGAATGCGCGGGCCTCGTCGGCACCAAACGAGGGTGGCAGCGCCGCAAGAAGTTCGTAGTCTTCCCCGCCCCTGGCGGCGAAGATCACCGGATCACCGCGCCCAGCGAGCGCCGCCTCTACCGCCGACGGATGCAGCGGCAGCTCTTCGAGAACCACCTCCACCTCGACCCCGGAGGCCGCCGCCAGGTGCCCGGCATCGGAGGCGATTCCATCACTCAGGTCGAGCATGGCATGCGCGCCGTGCGCCGAGAGCCACTGGCCAGCGGCAATCCTGGGCACGGGAGCGGCGAATCGGCGGCGCGCGCCGGCGTCCGGGATCCTGCTCTCCCGGAACGCCTCGAGCGCCGCGCGAGCGCCGCCCAGCGTCCCCGTCACCCAGAGGCCGTCGCCCGGCGCCGCGCCGCGCCGCGCGACCGGGCGATCGGCTACACCCGCGACAGTCACGCAGAGCATCCACTCCCGGCCGCGCGAAAGGTCTCCACCAAGAACCTTGGTCCCACTGGCGCGTGCTGCAGCTCCAACGCCGCGCATCACCGCCGACAGGTCGGCAGCAGCGCTGGCCTCGGGCGCCACGACGGCACACAGCACACCGCGAGCATCGGCAGCCTGCCCCGCAAGGTCGGACAGCGCGGCCGCTGTGGCACGAAAGCCGATCTCCTCGAGGCTCAGCCAGGCCAGCTCGAAGTGCACGTGCTCCACGCTGGCATCAGTGCTCAGCACCGCGTTGCCCTCGGTAACCGGAAGCACTGCGCAATCATCGCCGAGGTCACGCGCGTCAGCGCCCAGCGCGTCGGCGATCAGCCGGATACGGTCGAATTCCGGGCCTGGGCCGAGGGACGCACTCAGGGACGTATCGCCTCCCGCGCGAACCGCACGAGGCCATTTCCTGTTGCCACCCAGATGTAATCGGCGTCGACTGCGACATCGCGCGCGTCAGCGGGAATGTCGCCGATGCCGAAGACGCGCGAGACCGGGAAGCCGGGACGACTGAACCCGAAGCCCTTTTCCCCGGCGAGCCACACGCCGGGTCCGTCCACGCGCATCGAGCGCAAGTCGCCGAGTACGCTCGTGAGCTCGGTATCGTGATGCCACCCACCACGGCTGTCACGCCAGAACAACCGGCTCCGCGCCAGCGCCACCAGCGTGTCACCCAGCCAGGCAATCTGCAGCACCGGTTCCTGGAACTCGGCTGAGGCCGTGCCGGATGGCCGCAGGAGATCGCCTGTGCGGCCGACGGTATAGAAGATCCCAAGTCCGGTCCCGATCCACGTCGTGTCAGCCGAGATGGAGATGGCGTAAGCGGCATCGTTGAAGCTGGGCGCGACGCGGAACACCTCGAGACTGTCGGAGACGCGCGCCGCGCCGTGCGCCGTGGCGACCCCAATCCAACCCTGGCGCGACATTACGTCATAGACGCGGCTGTCGGGCAGGCCGCGCCCGCGGTCGACCATCTCGACCCTGCCACTCCCGGGATCCATTCGCGCCAGCCCCTGGTCGGTGGCCAGCCAGAGCGATCGGGCCATCCCGACGACGCGGCGCACGGTGGCGAATGGCAACCCGGTAGCGGGCGGGCCCTGGAGGTAGCGAAACTCACGCAGGTCGGATGAGGCATAGGTCATCGCCGCATAGTTGCCAACGGTCGCCTCGCTCGCCGCCCAGATTCCTCCCGGTGCGGCGAAGAGGGCGCTCACCGATGGGCCCCGCACGCCGAAGGACAGCCGCTCGGGAATCGCCGCGCCTTCCTGCAGGTAGAACAATCCCGCGCCAGCCGTGCCGAGATACCATCCTTGCCGGTCAAAGCTCTGCGCAGCCGAGGTGAACTCCGCCTGCCGCATCCTGCCGTCGAGCAGGAAGGCGCTCGACATCGCCGCCACCGACGGGTGCTGCTGCAGGAACTGCTGCGCGCTCACGGGCAACAGCGGACGCGCGGGCGCGCTCGTCGCAGTGGCCGCGGCCCCGCCTCGCGCCACCTCGAACCAGCCTCCGGTGGTACGCAGCAGGAGCCCACCCAGCGGATTGGACAGGTCGAACGCGATGCCGCTGACGCGGCCCGGTGCCGCGCCGCTGGTCCAGAGACGCAAGTCGGGCTCGTAGTGGACCCACGCGTTCGGCTTGGCCAGCCAGAGGGAATTGTCGAGCGGATCGGCGAGGGCGACGAAGACGCCGCGCAGGAGGCCTGGATCGGGCGGATCGACCGTCCCCTCCCACTCCCGGAACGACGCCTGCCGGATGAGCAGCTGGTCAGGGGAGGTGGCGTAGATCCGGTCGGAGGCGGCCGCAACGGAAGTGATGGTGGAAAAGTCGCCCACCACGACCCGATCGGCGGGGCGCCAGTCGCGGGTAGGGGCCTGGGCCGTGAGCGGAAACGGGCCTGTCGCCGCGGCAAGCGCCAAAGCCGCATAGCCCACTGTAATTCGTTGTGCGCACGATATATACGACTTGCTATGTAAAGTCATGTATCAATCTCAAATCCGGGCCGGCTCTGGCAGTTCCCACATCGTGGGCGGCCGGATGTTCATGCCGCTGTTGCGGCGCAGCTCCCAGTCCCGCCAGACATCCGGAAGCGCCTCGATGACGTCGGCCGGCCGCATGGCGTGAGCGGTATGGCGTCGAGCCGCGATGTCGCCGGCCGTACCCAGCGCCTGGGCCGCCAGCGCTCCGACGACCAGCGGCTCCCGCAACTGAGCGAGAAATGTACCGGCGACCCCGCTCAGCACGTCGCCGCTGCCGCCCGTGCCCAGGCCGGGGTTGCCTGCTGCCACGGCCCAGGCCGACCGATCCGGCGCGGCCACTACGCTTGGTACTCCCTTCAGGAGGACGACAAGACCGAGCCGCTCTGCGGCATCCATGGCTGCTCCCCACGGATCGACCTCGCGCTCTGCGTCCAGATCAGGCACCAGCGCTCGGAACTCTCCCGGATGAGGTGTGATGAGCGTTGGCTTCCCTGCCACGGATCGGGCCAGTTCTGCCGCCCGGCCCTGGAACACGGTGAGCGCGTCCGCATCGATCACCAGCCGCTGCGCCACGGCAGCGATCGCCAGGATGAAAGGCACACGCCCATCCGACCGGCCCATCCCCGGCCCGAGCACCACCGTATCGGCCCTTGCGGCGAGTGCAAGCACATCGTCACCTGGATCCGCCTCAAGATTGCATTCCTGCGTCAGGATTTCCGGTTCGGCCAGCCGCAGCTCTTCGATCGTCAGGGCTGGCGCCATCGCGTGCACGTACCCTGCGCCGGCCGCGAACGCGGCATGCGCGGCCATGCGCACGGCGCCCGACATGCCGGGCGCGCCGCCGATGATGACGATCCGGCCGCGGGTGTTTTTGTAGTCGCCGGCCTTGAAGGAGGGGAGCTGGTGCGCGGCCCATTCATCGGTGACCATGCGAGGCCATCCGACTTCCGCGGGAGGAAGCCCGATATCAAGCACGACGACAGCACCCGACTGGTCACGCGCGAGCAGGTGCCCACGCCTGGGACCGCCAAAGGTGATCGAGAGATCGGCCCGGGCGTTCCCGTGGACCACGCCGGTTGTGAGATCCAGTCCGGTCGGTCCGTCGAGCGCGATGATTGGAATGCGGAGGTCGTGCAGGCGATCGACGAGTGCCTGGGCGGGGGCCCGCGGTGCGCCCTGCGCGCCGCCGCCGAGAATGGCGTCGACGCCTAGCGCCGCACCGGGCCAGGGCCCGTCGGGCGCGAGCATCCGGACGCCGGATGCCATGGCCAGCCGTGCGGCATCGGCGCAGAGGGTGGAACGCTCGCCCTCGAGTGACGCCACCCACACTGAGGCGCCAGCGGCCGCGAGCGCGCGCGCTACCACCCAACCATCGCCGCCGTTATTGCCGGTGCCCGCGGCGACGATGACGCCGCCGGCGACCCGGCCCGGATAGCGGGCGGCGATCACATGTGCGGCGCCGCGCCCGGCTGCGTCCATCAGCGTGGCGAGGTGGATTCCTGCCTGGCTCGCACGGCGGTCCCACGCCGCGGCATCCTCCGCGCCCAGCACCGGCAGCAGTGGAGGCGTCATGTACGGCGAGCGGACCATGCCGGCCGCCCTACTTCACGCCATGCCCGATGGTCCGGCCGATGGAGATTTCGCCGTTGTCGAT